>CAMFDG010000020.1 GCA_945949045.1 uncultured Lachnospiraceae bacterium | reverse complement strand
ATATTCATTTGTCTCCTTTAGTTTTGTTTTACGAGTGGAAGGTCTCGAACACTCGGTTTATTTTCAAGCAAAGTCCTTATTTTACAGGCTTTGCAACCCTCCTGATTCTGTTCTTTTTTGCTTCGTATAGTTTTTCGTCTGCCATTGCAAGCGCCTCTTCAAGCGTGCAGCTGTCCCCCCACTGCACATTGCAGGTCCCCACGGAGGCAGATTATTCTTTTTGAGCATATCCATATAAACCTGTTTGCGTTCAAAGGCATCGGTGTTGGAATCAGGACCGCCAAGCATCCAGATTATCCTTGTTGGCATATGTAAAGATCGTATTATATTGGTACTCATACATAATCTCCCTCATCTGGGTCAGATCACGATCCAGATAGCGCCCCGGCAGCACAACCAGGTTCATTCCGGCTTTGCTGGCGGCATGCCGAACTCCTTTACAGACCGATTCGGTAAATATATCCGTGATGCCGCTTACTAATAATCCAATGGTAGGTGTTCGCTTTTGCATCCCCATAGTAGTCCCCCCTCAAATACCTGATTCCCCCATTCTTTTATACTTAATATACCATAATTTTGTTTTGTGTACAATATCCACAATTGTATTTTGGTTCTGAATCGTGACTTGGTTTTAAACTAAACCCCCGGAGATTTGCGCGTCGTTCCATCAGAACCATCACGCAAGTCTCCGGGGTTTTCTTTTCCATGAAATCTCACTGTCTGATATAAATTCCCTGAGATTCGATAAAATCATCCATCTCCTCCAGTGCCTCCGTCGCCCACTCCGCGGACTCAGGCCCCTTGTTCTTCTTCTCTTCCTCATTCATATCTGTTTTTCTTTCTTCCATAAGCGCACCCTCCTTTTCCATTTCATTGATACTTTCCATCCCCTATGTCCTTTTCCCAGAAATATCCAGCATGGACATTCCGGTGCGTATTACAGAAAAAAGTATAACATGAACTGAATAAAATTGCAAAAAAAGAAACATCCTCTTACTAAGAAATTCGTATTGTGGAGGAAAAGGTAATGTCTTCTTATAAAGTTGAAATCTGCGGTGTCAACACAGCAAAGCTTCCCATCTTAAAGGAGGAAGAAAAGGAGGCATTATTTGAACGTATCCACGCCGGCGATAAAAAAGCCCGGGAGACCTACATTGAGGGCAATTTAAGGCTTGTCCTGTCTGTCATCCGCCGTTTTAATAATCACAACGAGAATGTAGATGACCTGTTTCAGATTGGCTGTATCGGTCTGATGAAAGCCATCGATAATTTCGATGTGACGGTAGGCGTAAAATTCAGTACCTACGCGGTACCTATGATCATCGGCGAAATCCGCCGGTATTTGCGGGACAACAGCAGTTACCGCATCCCCCGCTCCCTTCGGGACATCGCCTACAAGGCCATGCAGGCCAAAGAGCATCTGGCTGCCACCCAGCAGAAGGAGCCTACTCTGGACGAAATCTCTGTAGAAAGCGGCATTCCCAAAGAGGACATCGTCTATGCCTTAGATGCCATCCAGACACCCCTCTCACTCTTTGATCCCGTCTACACCGACGGTGGCGACACCCTCTATGTCATGGACCAGATCTCCGACAAGAAAAATAAGGAGGAAAACTGGGTGGAGGATATCTCCTTAAGCGACGCCCTTTCCCGTCTGGATGAGCGGGATGAGCGCATCATCAGACTGCGCTTTTTCGAAGGGAAGACCCAGGTGGAGGTGGCGGATGAGATTCACATCTCTCAGGCCCAGGTGTCACGGCTGGAGAAAAATGCTTTGAAAAGTATGTACCAATACCTAAATGACTCGACCGGTTCCCGCTGAGAACCGGCCGAATCATTCCAATTCTAAGTCCTTCTGCTGCTTGGGCGATAATTATTTATTCCCTGCTTTATCACCTACTTTATCACCCACCTTATTCATCCGGCACGAATGTTTTTCCTTCATATTGCTGCTTTCAACAATATCACCAAATGGTTAATTCAGCTAATTTGTGTCAGCGCTGCCGACACATATATTTCTCAGCCAACATAACTAATGCAAAATCTCCATACTGTTCTTCTCCTTTTGAGAATAATACCTTTTTAATATATTGGGGCCTAAATTTCGAGGATCTGAGATACTTGTGAGGGGCCCTTCGACTCGTTATACGGGTGTTTTTTCATAATATTTAATTTCACCCGTACAGTTTCGGCTCGCTGTACGGGTGTTTTTTCATAATATTTAATTTCGCCCGTACAGTTTCGGCTCGCTGTACGGGTGTTTTTTCATAATATTCAATTTCGCCCGTACAGTTTCGACTCTTCGTACGGGTGTTTTTTCATAATATTCAATTTCACCCGTACAGTTTCGGCTCGTTGTACGGGTGATTCTCCAAATTCCTCAATTCCACCCATACCGGAGCTTAACACATTTAGCGAGAAGTTACGCGTGTCTGGCACCACTGTGGTATTCCTTCATTCCTCATGGTTTACTTGGCATAATCATTTATTTTTGTAAAAATAATAAAACAGTGGGCGTACAGAATAGATAATTGATCTGTACGCCCAATTACGTTGAAATTTGTATGACACGAAAAATTATCGATCCCACTTGTCACAGAGGGAATTGATCTGGTCCGCAAACTTTGCTAAATCCTTGTTAGCCATACCCTGGCATTTTCGAATGACCGCCATCAGGCGCTCGCCTGCAATAACAAGGCGGTCAAATACACCGGAGCTGGCTTTATACAGCTTCTTCTCCTTCTTTTCCACCAGCTGTCTGCTGCCCTCGGCAAGCTTCTTTCCGGTGAGAAGATCATAAGAATCTCCGCTATAGGGTGCCACCGCATCAAAGCCCACATCAGCCTTCACATGTTCTGCAAAGCTAACAGCAGTATTCTCCTCGCCGTGTACCACGAAGACCTTCTTCGGCGGTGTTGTAAAAGCCGAGATCCATTTCGTCAGATGATCTCTGTCCGCATGGCCGCTGATTCCCGGCAGGTTTACAATGGAGGCTTTTACCTCGATTTCCTCGCCAAACAGCTTTACCTTGTCTACGCCGTTTAACAGGGCATTTCCCAAAGTTCCGGGTACCTGGTATCCCACAAAGAGAATCGTAGAATCCGTTCTCCACAGATTGTGCTTCAGGTGATGCCGGATTCGTCCGGCCTCACACATTCCGGAGGCCGAAATAATAACCTTCGGCTTGGAATTAAAGTTGATCATCTTGGATTCTTCGCTGGTGACCGCCACCTTAAGTCCCGGAAACTGGATCGGGTTCACGCCGGAATTGATAAGCTCTAATGCCTCTCCGTCAAAACACTCTGCCACATTTTTGTTAAAGACCGTAGTGGCCTCCACTGCCAGCGGACTGTCGATGTAAACTTCAAAGCCGGGATATTCCGGCAGAAGATTTTCCGTCTTAATCCGGCGCATATAAAAAAGCATCTCCTGGGTACGTCCCACAGAGAATGCGGGAATTACCAGATTTCCACCCTTTGTGAAGGTGGCATTCATCACCTTCGCCAGCTCCACCGCGTAATCCGGCGGTGTATCGTGATTGCGGTTGCCGTAGGTAGATTCCATAATGACGTAATCCGCATCCGTTATGTATTCCGGGTCCTTGATGAGCGGCCGGTTTCCATTCCCGATATCACCGGAGAATACCAGCTTTCTGGTCTCCCCCTCCTCGGTAATCCAGATCTCAATGGAGGAAGATCCCAGCAGATGCCCTGCATCAATAAAGCGGATGGTCAGCCCCTGGCAGATCTCCACCTTCTCGCTGTAATCACAGGCCACAAAGTGCCCCAGCACTCCCTCGGCATCCTCTATGGTGTAAAGCGGCGTCACCTCCGGCTTTCCGGCACGTTTCGCCTTACGGTTCTTCCATTCCGCCTCAAATTCCTGAATATGGGCCGAATCTTTAAGCATAATATTACAGAGCTCACAGGTGGCCTTTGTGGCAAAGATTTTCCCCCGAAATCCATGATTGTACAAAAGCGGAAGTAAGCCCGAATGATCAATGTGGGCATGTGTGATCAACACATAATCGATGGTTGCAGCATTTACCGGAATCTCCTGATTCACGTACAGGTCCGGCCCCTGCTCCATACCACAGTCTACCAGAAAATGCTTATCAGCAAATGAAACATAGTGACAGCTTCCCGTGACCTCACGGTCCGCCCCCAAAAACTCCAAAATCATAGTAACACCCCTTCTCCCGTTCCATGTCCTATTAGCTATTATGAAACTATGTGATAATCGTATTATACCATAGAAGGGGCAGACCGCACCACCTAATTTTTACGTATTTCCTTTCCCAGCCGTATAATAATTTTTTTCTCCAGTCTTGATATGTAGGACTGAGAAATCCCAAGCAGATCCGCCACCTCCTTCTGGGTCATCTCCCTGCCATCCTTCTGCCCGATACCGTACCTCAAACAGATGATCTGTTTTTCCCTGGGATTCAGCTTTTCTACCGCAGCCTTAAGAAGTCTGGTCTCCTCCTCATTTTCCATGTTGCGGTATATGATATCCTCATCGGTACCCAGAATATCGGAAAGCAACAGTTCATTTCCATCCCAGTCCACATTTAATGGTTCATCAAAGGAAACCTCCAGCTTCACTTTATTGTTGCGGCGAAGATACATTAAAATCTCGTTTTCAATACAGCGGGACGCATAGGTTGCCAGCTTAATTTTCTTGGAGGGCTTAAAGGTATTGATCCCCTTGATCAGTCCGATCGTGCCGATAGAGATCAGGTCCTCCACACAGATTCCGGTATTTTCAAATTTCTTCGCAAGATAAACCACCAGCCGCAGATTATGCTCAATCAGCATTTTTCTTGCATCCTCCCGCGAAAAATCCTCCATTTCACTTTCCTCTGAAAGGGCAAGGATGCACTGTTTTTCCTCCTCCTTTTCCAAAGGCGGCGGCAGCACATCTGCTCCCCCTATGTAAAACACCTCGTTCTCGGCAAAAAATATCTGCATCTTCTGTATCACTTTCTCAACGATTTCAAACATATTTCTTTCCTCATTTCCATGAATTTATGGTGGGCAATCACCCAATGCGTCTATAATTGCTGCATTGAGTATGATCTGATAGCTTTTTCCCTTCATCAGGGCCTCATCTCCACAGCCTACCCAGGCCGGTTTCATATGACAGCAGCATTTCCCCTGACTTACCTGAAGCGCCCCAATCTGATACACCTTCAGGCTTCCTTCTCCTGTTCCAAGGGCCCGGAAAGCAACCGTCTCCTCTTTTAAACTTTCTGTTCCCTCCTGACCGGCAATCCGGCGCAAAAGCTCAGGCGATATAATATGTACCGGTTCCTTTGTACCCGGGATACAGAGCAGATTTCCGGAGTCGCACAGCCCCATACAGGATACACAGCCTCCGGGCCCGGTCAGCGTCACCTTCATCTGTCTTTTCTGCTGGCTGACAGACACCAGCAGGCTTTTCACAAGAAAACGGGCAGCAAAAAGAACTACAATACTGACATATAAATGCATCGTTTTGATTCCGGTCAGATTGTAAAAGGCAAGGGCCACGCCATTTAAGATAACCGCCGACAGCAGGCTCGTTCCCACGCAAAACACAAACTGCCGTCCTCCGGGCCAGCCAAAGGCCAAAATCAGCATCGCCGGCACAATAAAAAAGGCCATAACGGCCATCGTACCCCGGTAGGTTTTCAATCCGATCAGGCAAAGGGCAGACAGTACTGCCCCCATCAGCCCGGCAAATACCATTCGAAGCTTCATCCATTTCACAGAGCGTTTCCAAAACACACAGGTAAGGGATAGAATAATCAGATTCATTAGAAAATTTTGAACTAGGAACACATCCACATAGAATACATAAATAAAAATCACCTCCTGCTTTTGCCATTATAAAATACAGTTCCGCTGTATTTTGGCAAAAACAGGAGGTTGTAATTCAAAAATTATTGTCCGGATTCGACAGACTATTTCTATCTCTTTGCGTTTTTCAGGAAATCCGGAATATTGATCTCAACAGGCTTTACCGTGCTCTCCGGCTTCGGTGGTCTCTGAATCCCGGAATAGGAGGAGGCTGTCGGTGCCGGCTTTGGAGTCGCCGGTCTGGCTGTTGTCTGGTTTGTATTTGCAAAACTTGCAATTCCTGTCGTGGTGGCATTTCTCACAGCTGATGCAGTGTTCGGATAAACCATGCGTCCGCCGATGCCGGTCGGTGTCTGAACCGGTGCCTGCTGCTTGTTCACGTCCTCAAGACCTGTGGCGATCACCGTAATGGTTGCCTCATCGGTCATCGTCTCGTCATACTTGGCACCGAAGATAATGTTGGCATCATCCCCTGCAAGATCCTGTACGTAGCTTGCAGCGTCGTTGGCATCCATAAGAGAAATATCTCCGGAAATATTGATAATGACATGGGATGCACCATTGATCGTAGTCTCCAGAAGCGGAGATGCGACCGCAAGCTTCACTGCCTCAATGGCCTTCTCATCACCCTTGGCACTGCCGATACCGATGTGTGCCATACCCTTGTCCTTCATAACTGTCTGAACATCTGCGAAATCCAGATTGATCAAAGCCGGCAGATTGATCAGGTCTGTAATTCCCTGTACAGCCTGCTGCAGAACCTCATCCGCCTTCTTTAACGCATCCGGCATAGAGGTACGGCGATCTACGATCTCAAGAAGCTTGTCATTAGGGATGACAATCAGGGTATCCACACTCTCCTTGAGCTTCTCAATACCGGATACCGCGTTGATCATACGTTTCTTCGCCTCGAATTTGAAAGGCTTTGTCACAACACCAACCGTTAAGATTCCCTGTTCCTTCGCAATCTTGGCAACTACCGGAGCTGCACCGGTACCGGTACCGCCACCCATTCCACAGGTGACAAACACCATATCGGCCCCCTTCACCGCGGAAGCTAACTCCTCCGCACTCTCCTCAGCAGCCTTCTCACCGATCTCCGGCTGTGCACCGGCCCCGAGTCCCTTGGTCAGCTTCTCACCGATCTGGATCAGCGATGGTGCCTTGCACAACTGCAGGGCCTGCTTGTCCGTATTTACTCCGATAAACTCAACTCCACCTATATTTTCATCAATCATGCGGTTTACAGCATTGTTTCCGGCGCCGCCTACACCGATAACAATAATCTTGGCACTTGTATCTGTCTCCTGTGTGCGAATTTCCAGCATGGTTCTTCCTCCTCTATTCAACCAATTATTCTATTCTGACAGTTTCCCCTCTGTAACGGCATTTTACAAGGTGTTAACAATCCTCGCCACCGGGAACTGCTCCTCGATCTAAGTTCTCATTTTCATATAAAAAAGTGATATATTGTATGTAATCCGTGAAACATAAAAAATGTTTCATGAATATCCATATAAACTATAATATAATTTTTCTTATAAATAATCAACAGAAAATTATGATTTTTTGTTATCTTTTTTCCCAATGTCCTTCCGGTCAAACACAATATTTGTTGTTTCTTCCGTCCAATTTTCTAAATGTAGTGTCCCCTTCATGCCGGTAAGCTCCGGC
Source organism: uncultured Lachnospiraceae bacterium (assembly GCA_945949045.1). Taxonomy (GTDB): domain Bacteria; phylum Bacillota; class Clostridia; order Lachnospirales; family Lachnospiraceae; genus Roseburia. The sequence goes on along the minus strand of CAMFDG010000020.1, from coordinate 29,857 downwards.
TTGATCTTCGCCAGGCGCTCCACCTTCTGGGTCAGAAGCTCCATGGGGCCCATCAGCACATGGATATCACCGTAGGCAAGCTCCGGCTCGTTTTCCACCCCGAAGGTAATGGAATCCGGAAGCAGCTTATTACGCTTTAAAGCCTGGGTCAGCGTCAGAATCTCCCGAAGTCTCTGTTTGTCAACCGGAAGCTTTTCGTACAAAACAACCTTATCACAGTCAATTCCGCAGATTTGCGGGATTCCGTCAATTTCCTCCTTAGAGGTCTCCACCACCAGCCCGTTTTTATCGAAATAGGCATTCTCGCTGATGGAGGGGATATAGAGATACCCCATCATGCCCTTCTCATAGACCTTAATATGAAGAGTCGTAGGACTCTCTAAGCTGATTTCCATGGTATCGATGAAGGGAATCTCCTTAGTATCCACAAACTTGTATTTCATGACCACATACAGGGAATTCCAGGAATACTTGTCATTCAACACTGCCTTTTCAATCACGGAGGCATCGTAGAGCTTATTTCCCTCCACCACGATGTTCTTGACACAGAACACCTTGACCACAATGAGAAACGCCAGCGCCAGAAAAAGAATAATTCCAACAATTGTTCCCAGAATGGACTTTCTTCGTTTTGCTTTTTTTCGTTCTTCTCTGATCATGTTTCACCCTGTTTCATGGATTCCAGCCGAATCCCCCGGGACACGCTTAAGACCAGCCCCATCTCTCCCATGAGAAAGACTAAAGAGGTTCCTCCGTAGCTGATGAAAGGAAGAATGACTCCGGTATTTGGAATCGTATTTGTTACAACCGCAATGTTTAAAATTACCTGAATGGCAATGTGGGACATAATGCCACTCACCAGAAGTGCCCCGTAGAGATCCCTCGCATTGTTGGCAATGATCATCATTCTCCAGAGAAGAAGGATGAACAGCAGGATCACGCAGACTGCACCGAACAGTCCCAGCTCCTCACAGATGATGGAAAAGATCATATCATTCTGCGCCTCCGGGACATTTCCCATCTTCTGCAGACTCTGCCCCAGGCCCTTGCCGAACAGCTTGCCGGAACCGATGGCATACAATCCCATCAGGGTCTGGAAACCTGCATCTCCCGCGGTCTCCGGGTGCCGCCATGCATCCACACGGGTGCTTCGGTAGCTGGCCAGAAAGATAAAAGCGATCACAAAAGCCACGCCTAAGATTCCCACAATAATAAACTGTCCATACTTGGGGCTTGCCACAAACAGCATGCACACGGCGATACCGAAGATAATGACCGCCGTACTCAGATTGCTGTAGGCAACCACTCCCAATAGCGGGATCAAAAGAAGCCCCACCTTAAGGAGACTGGTGAATTTATCCAGCTTCTTTGGAATCTTCTCGATCAGCATCGCAAGAAAGATAATGACCGCCAGCTTTGCAAGCTCCGAAGGCTGAAAGCTGAAGGGACCGAGATTGAGCCACCGGGACTGTCCATGGGAGCTTCTGACCAGCCCCGGGATGGGCAGCATGACCAGTACGCAGAGCAGGAAGGAAACCAGATAGGCAAAGCCTCCCAGCTTCCGCCAGATGCGATAGTCAACTCTGGCCAGCAGAATCATCGGAAACATTCCCACCAGAATGTTTCTCACCTGCAGTTTTAAATAATGTGCGCTGTCTCCGTACTTGTTGGCCGATGTGTAGGAGCTGGAGCTATACAGCATCACCAGCCCGAAGCACAGCAGAAAAATAATGATAAAAAGCAGATTATAATCAAAATATGCAGTTCCCTTTTGTCTACTTTTCTGTTTCGACACGAATGATTACTCCTTTAACCCTCGAACAATATCCTTAAATATCCTGCCCCGCTCTTCGTAGTTTTTGAACATTCCCCAGCTGGCACAGGCCGGTGACAGCAGCACCGCATCTCCGGGAAGCGCATGCTCATAGCAGTAGTTCACCGCCTCCTCAAAGGTACCAGACTTCACGGTATCCATAAAGCCGTGGCGGTGAGCACAGGCCTCGATCTTATCCGCTGTCTGGCCGATCAGAACCAGCCCCTTTACCTTTCCGTCAAAGGCCTCGATCCACTCGTCATACTCCGACTGCTTATCATAGCCGCCGCCGATCAGCCAGGTGGGACGATTCATGGCGCGGATTCCCTGGATCGCCGCATCCGGATTGGTCCCCTTGGAATCATTGTAATAACGGACGCCGCGTTTTTCCGTCACGTACTCGATCCGGTGCTCCACTGCCTGAAAGCGCTTAAGAACCTCCACGATTTTTTCCATGGGCACACCAAAGCTTAAGCTCATGGCCACCGCCGCCATGACATTCTCATAATTGTGCCGCCCCAGAAGGTTCAGTTCATTCACGTTGATTACCTTTTCAATCATTCCCTCATGGGCGTAACAGATGTCCTCCCCCTGTAAATACAGTCCGTTCTTCAGCACTCTCGCACTGCTGAAAAATACCACCGTGGCCGGAGCCTTCTCCCCGAATTCCCGAAGCACCGGGTCCTCATAATTCAGGACACAGACCTGATCCTTCGTCTGGTTTTCCGTGATCCGCTCCTTGGTCTCAATATAGCATTCCATGGTGTGATGACGGTTCAGGTGATCCGGCGTGATGTTTAAGATCGCCGATACCTGCGGACAGAATTCATGGATGGTTTCCAGCTGAAAACTGCTGATCTCCGCCACCGTAACGGTATCCTCCGTCATCGTGGCCGCCTCAGAGGTATAGGGAATTCCGATATTTCCCACTACCCGCACATCCTGAAAATAATTCTTCATGATCTCACCGGTGAGAGCCGTGGTCGTTGTCTTGCCATTCGTTCCTGTAATGGCAATGACGCGCCCCTTTCCAAAATAATAAGCCAGCTCGATTTCGCCCCAGACAGCCACATTCTGTGCCCGCAGCTTCTCCACCATCGGCAGATCCGTAGGCACCCCCGGGCTTAACACAGCTACGCCAAAATCCCGCATCTGCTCTTCCTTCAGTTCCCCCAGGATCACCGGAACACCGGAAAGCTGTGGCTCCTTCTCATACAGCTTCTTAAGGTCCAGGTCCGGATTACCGTCGTAGAGCACAACCGGCACCTTTTTGTCCAGCAGAAGTTCTGCTGCCGCAATGCCGCTGACGCCGGTGCCAACCACAAGAACCTTCTTATCTTCTATCTTCATCTGATCCTTTGACCTCCGTTTCTAACACTTTATCACAAAACAGTATACGTTATTTACTATTTCAATTCAAGATAGGGCAGGATGTTTTCAAAGATTTCCTTTGCCACCGGGGCAGCAATGGTTCCGCCGTAATACACCCCCGAGGGATTACGGATGATCACCAGCACCAGCACCTGTGGATCGTCTGCCGGCGCAAATCCCAAAAAAGAGGATATGTAGCGGTTTGCCGATCTGGGCAGTGTCTGGGAGGTTGCCGTCTTGCCGCCGATCCGGCAGCCCTCAATGGCAGCCTTGTTTCCACCGCCCTCAGAGACAACCTTTTCCAGCAGATAACGCATGGTCTCTGAGGTCTCTTCACTGCAGATTCCCTCCCTCGTCTCATAAGTCAGCTTTTCAACCACATTGCCCTCAGCGTCCTCCACCTGCATGCCAAAGTGGGGCGTAATGCGATTGCCCCCGTTGATGATGGAGGACACCGTCGCCGCCAGCTGGATCGGTGTAATCTGGAAGGACTGCCCGAAGGACATGGTAGCCAGCTCCACAAGTCCGATATTTTCCCTCTTGTGCATGATTGTGGATGCTTCTCCCGGCAGATCGATTCCTGTCTTCTGTAAAAGTCCAAACTGCTCAAAATAATCATAAAACCGGTCTGCACCAATTCTTAACCCCACATTGATAAAAACCGGGTTGCAGGAATTTTCGATTCCCTGCACGAAGGTTTCCGCCCCGTGACCCGTAGTCTTGTGGCAGCGGATCCGGCGGTCTTCCACCACAATGTAGCCGGGACAGTAAAAACTGTCCTCTAAGGATACCACATGCTCCTCTAATGCCGCCGTGGCGGTGATCACCTTAAAGGTGGAACCCGGCTCATAGGTATCGTTGATACAGTGATTTCTCCACATCCGGTTTAGGGCATCCTGATCATCGCCCTCTGCGTTTTCTTCCTCCTCCCCCTCCAGAAAAACATCCGTCAGGGTAAAGGGATCATTCAGGTTAAATTCCGGGTAATCTACCATGGCGTACAGTTCCCCGTTGGAGGGATTCATCACAATGACGCTGACGGAATCGGCCTCCTTTTGAATGTAGGCCTTTGCTGCCGCCTGCTGGGCAAACTGCTGGATGTTTTCATCCATGGTGATACGAAGATTATTGCCGGCCACCGGTTCCTTCCGCTCCTCGCCAATATTCTCGGCCTCAACGCCTCTGGCGTCCGTTGTCGTCAGAATCAGGCCGTTCTCCCCCTCCAGCTTTTCATCGTAAATGCTTTCCAGACCGATAATGCCCTGATTGTCACCGCCGGTAAAGCCTAACACCTTGGAGGCCAGATCATCAAAAGGATAATCCCTCTTGTAATCCTCATCCACCTTGACCCCGTCATAGCCGTAAGAAAGGATCCTGTTTCCAATCTGTTTATCCACATTACTTTTAATCTTCTCAATGGAAGTGCGCTTTTCTACCCGCTTTCTGACACTCTCCTCCGACAGTCCCAGCTCCTTCACCAGCATTTGAATCACTTTTTCCGGCTCCCTGATCTGGTTATGGATCACGGAAATGGTACAGACGGATTTATTTCCTGCCAGCACCTTGCCGTTTCTGTCCAGGATTTTTCCCCTTGCCGCCTTGATTTTTCTTTCTCTCTGCTGTAATTCTGTGGCCAGACCGGAGTAATAATCTCCGCGGAAAAGCATAAGATATACCAATCGTCCAAGCAACACCATCCCGCAGAGAGCAACGCCGGCAAAAATGACACAGATTTTGCGACGGTGATAGGTTTTGTTCCATTCCATAAAGCAGAAATTCCCTATACCCATTCTTCCTAACAGTATATGAAGGGGCGGATGCCGCTAGAACATCCGCCGTTTTCTGTCTCTTTATGCTGCTATTCCTGCTTTTCCTCTTCCGGTTCGTTTTCCTCTTCCTTCGTCTCTGTCTTCTTTTTGTCGCTGTCTCTCCTGGCAACAGGATTGTGCTCGCCTGTATACTGGGCATTTTCCCCGGTCACGTCCAGGCCCTTGTTTCGTCCGGTTTTCTTCTCATCCGGATAAATATTCTTATAGGGAAGAACCTCCTCTAAGATTTCCCGGACAATGTTCTGGGCAAAATAGCTGTGAGCGTCATCCGGTGCATTGGGCTCATCCACAATACAATAAATCACAAGCTGCGGATCATCATAAGGCGCAAAGCCCATAAAGGATACCAGATGCTTTCTTCTGGTTCGCGGAAGCTTCTGGGCCGTTCCGGTCTTACCACCCATGGAATAGCCGTCCACTTTGGCCGTTCCACCGGTTCCACTTGTGACAACATCGTAGAGATAATCCTTGATCTGTCTGCTGGTGCTCTCCGACACGGTCTGCTTGACTGCCTTCGGCTCAATGGTAGACACGGTATTGCCGGAGGCGTCCGTGATTTTTGTCACGATATGGGGCTGATAATAGGTACCACCGTTGATCAGGGAACTAAAGCCGCTGGCCATCTGGATCATCGTACAGTTATAGTTCTGGCCAAAGGCATTGGTTGCCAGATCAATGGGCTTCATGCTGTCTGCGGTGTAAACCAGAGTCGAGGTATTTGCCTCCCCCGGCAGATCAATGCCCGTCTTCTGTCCAAAGCCAAAATCCGACTGATACTGAAGGAAATTTTCCTTTCCAATCCTGTAAGTCATCTGCATAATAGCGTCATTACAGGAATCCATGAGTGTCGTGCGCACCGTTTCCATGCCATGACCGTTGCGGTTTACACAGCTGACCCACCGGTCGAACTGTTCACCGCCGTCACACAGAAAGCTCATATCATCCGTAACTGTTCCGGTATCCAGGCCACAGGCCACGGTAAAAGGCTTCTGCACGGAGCCCGGCTCATAGGTAGCCGTCACGCAGTAGTTCTGCCAGAGGCCGTTTAAGATATCCATGCTCTCCTCATCCGTCATACTCTCAAGCTCCTTTTTGCTGTAAAGAGAGCTTAAGTCTCTCGGATTGTTCAGGTCAAATTCCGGATAGTCCGCCATGGCAAGGATCTCACCGTTCTGCGGATTCATGACAAGCACCGCAGTGTTCAGACTGCCTGCTCCCTCATAATAATTATCCGAGTATTTCTTATTCCATTGTTCAATCTTCTTTTCTACGATTGACTGGATATTGGCATCGATGGAACAGACCAGCGTATTGCCGTCCTGAGCCGGAATTACGGTCTTTTCAAAATCGCTGTCCGAATTCAGATAGCCGTACTCTCTTCCATTGACACCGTTCAATACGTCGTCATAGTAATTCTCCAATCCGGTGGTTCCCACGTTACCTGAGGAGGTGAAACCGATCACAGAGGCCGCAAGAGAGTTGTAGGGATACTGTCTCTGGTATTCCTTTTCAAACCAGACTCCCTTCACATTGGGATTGACTTTATTTCCATCCTTATCCACGGCATCCTGCATTTCGATGAAGGGCTGCACCTCATCGTAGGGCAGCTTCTTGGCCAGAACGATATATTTGCTGTTCTTTTTCTCGCTGGCGTATTTTTCCAGATCCTCCCGCTTCAGCTCAGAAAAACACTTCGTGAGAGCGTCAATGGTGGGCTCTACATACTCTTCCTTGCTGGTCATCACCGAACAGTCCAGGATGACATTATAAACAGCCACACTGGTAGCAAGAACCGTACCGGAGGAATCCACGATCTCTCCCCTCTGGTACGGAATGGTCTTGCTGTCGTATGACTGCATAGATAAAACCTTTTTTTCATATTTGTCGCCGCTGGAATGCTCAATGTACATCAGTCTTCCGATCAGGCCACAGAGGGCCAGCACGATGACATTGAAAAGCACAATCAGCTTGGTTCTCATGGTCCGGTTCATCTTCCGGACCGGTTTCTTCCTTTTTCTCAATGCTTACTCCTATTGTTTCGGTATATCACTGTATTGATCCATAAAATTGGTGTTTTCTACCGAGTAGTATACCACTTGTTTCTCTTTTGGGTAAGACATTCCCAGCTTTTTTGTGGCAACTTCCTTGATATGGTTCAAATCAACGGAAGTGGTAAGGCTTTTGTACCTTGCATCATTGTCTGCCTTCAGGTCAATCACCTGACTCTCAAGACTTGCCACGCTTCTCATACGGCTGGTCATCTGTGCCTGCATCTTTACCAGCATCACAGAGGAAAAAGCCGTAATCAATACACATACCGTCAGAAAAACCACGTAGCCACGGCTCATCTGCAGTTCTCTCTGACGGTTTCTTCTGGCCGCACTTCTTCTGCGTTTACGGCGTTTGATCCGCTCCAGTTCCTCTCTGCTTCTTTCCCTTTCCTCTCTGCGGACCGGTGCCTCCAGCTCCCTTACCGTATTCCCGTTTACATAATAATTTCTTGTCATACTGCATCCCTGCCTTTTTGTCTTTTAATTTCATATCTAATCTATTCAGAGCAGTTACCGTTTCCGTTCAAACACTCTGAGTTTCGCACTCTTTGAACGGCTGTTTGCACTAAGCTCCTCATCCGTCGGTAAAATTGGTTTTCTCGTAACCACTTTGCCTTTCGACTTCTTCCCGCATACACACACCGGAAAATTACTCGGACACGTGCACGGATTCTCATTCTTCTTAAACGCTGACTTCACGATCCGATCCTCTAAGGAATGAAAGGTAATAATGCAGATTCTTCCTTCATCCTCCAACAGGTCGATCATCTCATCCAAGTGATCTCTCAGCACATCCAGCTCATGGTTGAGTTCGATGCGGATTGCCTGATAAGTTCTCTTAGAAGGATGTCCACCGGTCGCCTGGACCTTCATGGGAATTGCCCCCTTAATGATGGCATTTAATTCCCCCGTGGTATCAATGGGCTTTTTCTCCCTGGCCTGTACAATGTGCTTTGCAATATTCTTTGCGAACCGGTCCTCCCCGTAATCCCGGATGATTCGAAAAAGGTCAGCCTCGCTATAGCCATTGACAATGTCGTGGGCCGTCAGCTTTTGTCTCCTGTCCATCCGCATATCGAGCGGTGCGTCCTCACAGCGGTAGGTAAAGCCCCGCTCCGGTGCATCCAGCTGATAGGAGGAAACTCCCAGATCCAGAAGGATTCCATCCACCCGTTCAATCCCCAGTTCCGTCAGCACCTGCATCATCTGTGCGTAGTTGCTTCTTACAATGGTTACCTTATCCTGGTAATCCTTAAGGCGCTCTCCCGCCGCCGCAATGGCATCTGCATCCTGATCGATCCCGATCAGTCTTCCTGTCGTCAGCCGTCTGCAGATCTCAAGGGAATGTCCCCCGCCGCCCAGGGTTCCATCCACGTAGATTCCGTCCGGGCGGATATGAAGTTGTTCAATTGTCTCCTCCAAAAGCACCGAGGTATGCGCAAATGCCATCCTTCATTCCTCCCTGTCGTCCTCTCTCAGAAATAACGGTTCCTGTATCACCCTGCCGTTATACTAGATTTGAATCCCAAGTTCTGCCATATGCTCTGCAATCTCATCCATATCATCGAAGTCATTGTTCTCCTGATAGCGTTCTCTGCTCCAGATTTCAACACGGCTGAACACGCCTACGGATACGACTTCCTTATCAATTCCCGCATATTCTCTGAGGTTTGCCGGAAGAAGAATTCTTCCCTGCTTGTCCACCTCACAGTTTGCAGCTCCAGCGAAGAAGAAACGCATAAACTTTCTTGCATCCTTGGAGGTAAGCGGTTTCTCACGGAGGCTGTCTTCAATACGCTGCCACTCTTCATGGGAATACACAAACAAACATCCGTCCAGTCCCTTGGTCACAACAAACTCATTGCCCAACTGCTCTCTGAACTTAGATGGAACAATCAGCCGTCCCTTAGCATCGACGGAATGATTATATTCGCCCATGAACATGACAGTTCCTGCCTCCTTTCCCGGTTCTTAAAAACCTGTATCGGCGGCCTGTGGGTTATCCACACAATTATCAACTTATCCACCACTTTAAACCACTTAATGGGATAAACGCTCCACTTTCCGCCACCATGTAACCATCATACTCCCAAAACGCCGAAAAATCAAGGTTTTTTCAAAGTTTTTGCCTTTCTTCCGAAGGCTACAATATCTTGTGGTACGCCTGTTCACAGCCACTATAAATAAAAAAACACGGGGAGATTGAGAGCCATTTACTGCAAAAAACCGCCGTACCAAACGGTACAGCGGTTATTTGCATTCATTTTGCAGGACAGATCACAGTATTCCCATTTATTCGTTGTGGGAAAAACTGCCACATTCCGTCTCTCTGAAGCTGTCTGCGTGACCACCGGCAATTCCGATATGGTCGGCACTACACTTTTTTTCCCGGTTGAATCGGCATTCTACCGCTTCGCAAGCCACGGCAGTAGCCTTAGCCGGCACCCCCGTCTCATTCTTTGCACAGCCGCATCCTCTCGGTTCGAAGCTGCCACAGCTTGTTTCCGATGGGGTCCGGGCATCTGTTCCCTCCACCTGAATGTCCGCTCTTCTGCAGCAGTTATCCTCATTATAGGAACAGCTCACCACGTTACAGTCTAATTTCGTCATTTGACATACCTGCCTTTCTTCCTTTTGCCGGGTTCCTTCGTAACCCGGCACATTTTTTGGAACATCGGCCCATGAGAATTCGCCTTCGGCGTAGGGCCGACGCTGCATGCCGGGTTTCTTCGTAACCCGGCACATTTTTTGAATCCTTCCGGTTTCTCAGATAGTATGTCTGTTTTTTTGAACTTCATTCTTTCCATTGTGGTGGGAAGTGGGCGAAGACTTCCTAAAATGGACATATGAGAAAAAAATTGTTTCCTACATCCCAGTTTCCATGATCATAACATCCTAAAAAAGCACAATTGGGCGTATAGCCCAACTGCTTACTCTCCACGCCCACACTTTAGGCATTTAGCGGGATGTATAAATCAAATTATTAGTTTCCACGCCCAAAGCATCACTTCACGATCAAAAAACTAACTACCAAAAAGCAGGACAAATCTTTTTCTCTGACTTGCATGGGGTTTGAGGTTCTGAATAGGTTCTGAATAGGTTCTGAATAGATCCTTGTCGATGAAAAAAAGGGCGGCAGAAGGATATTTCCCCTCTACCGCCCAATTTTTTGGCTGTATTAAACTTTTTGTGGGCGAATAGTGCAAATTACCCCTCTACCGCCCAATTTCTCGACTGTATTGAACTTTTTGTGGGCGAATAGCGCAAATTATCTCTCTACCGCCCAATTTATATGCATATGTTTATTTATCGGAATGCTTCTGTGGGCGTAAAAGAAAAATCCTGCTCCACAGCCCATGATCCATTCCTAAAGGACAGTCCCCTGACGTAATTCCAAGGTGTCCCTTTTACTTTGCAGCCTCATCGGTGTTCTCTTCCTTGCGGATGGCCTTCGTGCGGATTTCCTCGCAGATCTGGTTGATAAACTCAGCCAAAGGCTTCACACCCTCGTCTCCGGCAAAACGGCTTCTGACAGATACGGTGCCATCGACTTCCTCCTGGGCGCCGACCACCAACATATACGGAAGTCTGTCCATACGTGCTTCACGAATCTTGTAACCGATCTTTTCGGAACGCTCGTCTACAGTGACGTCTACCCCGTTTTTCTTAAGCTCTGCAGCAACCTTACCTGCGTACTCTGCGTATTTCTCAGAGATTGGAAGCACACGCACCTGCTCCGGACAAAGCCAGGTCGGGAACTTACCGGCATATTTTTCAATAAGCCATGCAAGGGTTCTCTCATAGCAGCCAAGAGAAGTTCTGTGGATGATGTATGGGCGGACCTTGTCTCCGTTCTGGTCGATATAGTACATATCAAAATTCTCAGTAATGGCGCAGTCCAGCTGGATGGTGATCATGGTGTCTTCCTTGCCGTAGACATTCTTTGCCTGAATATCAATTTTGGGACCATAAAAAGCAGCCTCACCGTCAGCCTCCACATAGGGAACGCCCTTTTCTTCCAGCACGTCACGGAGGGCCTGCTGAGTCGAGTTCCAATAATTATCATCCCCTAAGTATTTCTTCTTATTCTCCGGATCCCATTTGGACAGCCGGAAGGTTACATCTTTTTCCAATCCAAGAACAGAAAGCACATAGTAAGCCAGATCAAAGCAGCTCTTAAGTTCCGCCTCCGCCTGATCCGGTCGTATTACCAGATGTCCTTCGGAAATGGTAAACTGGCGAACACGGGTCAGTCCGTGCATTTCACCGGAATCCTCACACCGGAACAGCGTGGAAGTCTCACCCATGCGGTATGGCAGATCCTTGTAGGAGTGCTGCTCGTTTTTGTATACATAATACTGGAATGGACAGGTCATTGGACGGAGAGCAAACACTTCCTTGTCCGTCTCCTCGTCACCGAGAACAAACATCCCATCCTTGTAATGATCCCAGTGACCGGAAATTTTATAGAGGTCGGATTTTGCCATCAAAGGTGTCCTTGTTCTCACATAGCCCCACTCATTGTCCTCCAGATCCTCGATCCAGCGCTGGAGCTTCATGATCATCTTAGTTCCCTTCGGAGTAAACAGCGGCAGGCCCTGACCAATCACATCAACAGTGGTGAACAGTCCCATTTCGCGACCCAGCTTGTTGTGGTCGCGAAGCTTTGCGTCTGCCAGCTTATCCAGATGCTCTTTTAATTCCTCCTTTTTATTAAAGGCAGTACCATAAATTCTCTGGAGACGAGCTTTCTCAGAATCCCCTCTCCAATAAGCCATGGAGGAGGAGATCAGCTTATAAGCCTTTACCCCCTTGGTACTCATGAGATGCGGTCCGGCACACAGATCCACAAAGCCTCCCTGATCATAGAAGGATATCTCAGCATCCTCCGGAAGATCCTCGATCAGTTCAACCTTGTATGGCTCGTTTCGCTCCTGCATAAACTTGATGGCCTCCGCTCTCGGAAGGGTAAATCGTGTAATCTCATGCCCCTCCTTGATGATTTTCTTCATTTCTGCCTCAAGCTTATCCAGATCCTCTCTGGAAAAAGGCTCTGCATCAAAATCATAGTAAAATCCGTCGTCAATGGCCGGTCCGATCGTCACCTTTGCTTCCGGGAACAATCTCTTAACCGCCTCTGCCAGAATATGGGATGCGGTGTGTCGGATGACACGGAGTCCCTCGGGGTCACCTGCCGTTACAATATTTAAGCTGCAGTCCTTATCGATCATGGTACGCAGATCCACGATCTCCCCGTCCAGTTCTCCGGCGCAAGCCACCCGGGCCAGTCCCTCACTGATGTCTTTTGCAATGTCATAAACTGATTTTGCCTCGCTGTACTCCTTGACGGAGCCATCCTTCAATGTAATTTTCATGGTATCTATCTCCTTATAAATATATTTTGAACGTTTTCAGCAGCTACGCCTGTTCCTCCTCTTCTCCATCAGGCGTATAATAATTTCCATTGTCGTTACCACAGCAGATACTGGTGGTCTTTCTCGGAGAAAGCAGCATGCCCAGTACCATTCCGGCCAGAGCTGCCAGAGCAACGGTCATGAGCTTTTCCTTTCTGGTCATGGTGACAGGTTCCCCTAATGTTTTCAGGTATTTTTTGATTTTTTTCATAATGAATTCTACTCCTTTCTATGTTCTGCAATTTCATTTTCTGCAATTTCATTTTTTGCATTTTCATTTGCACACGATCTGGCGAATACAAAAATCCCCGGCATCGAAAAACTTCGATGCCGGGGACGATCACTCGCGGTTCCACCCCGGTTACCCTGCCAGCAACGGCCTGGTCACTCATATGATGATAACGGAATCACCGGACCGGATTAGGGTCACTCAGAGCTGGTCTTCGGCATGTCATCACTGAGGCAGCTTACACCACTCCATACGGAGGCCGCCCTCTCTGGCAGATACTACATACTTACTCTTCTCTTCTACGCATTTTGTGTTATTTACTTTACCTCTATTATAGGCTCTTTATTCACAAAAGCAAGGGGAAAATAAAATAAAATGAAATTCATTTATCTTCCACAGCAGTACTTATACTTCTTACCGCTGCCACATGGACATGGATCATTCCGTCCGACCTTCTTGCCAACAACCACCGTTCCGGACTTCTTCTGCTCCAGATACAGTCTGTGCTTGGTCTCCTTGTCGAAAATATCATCCCACATCGGCAGATCGTACAGCCAGTCAGCCTTGGCATCCACCATATTCTTATACAGCTTCTCTTTATCAAATGCAAGGCTTACCTTCGTATCCTCCTCCATCGTATCGATTGGATTCGGCTCGATCAGACTGTCATTAATTCCATCCAAAAATCCTGCCATCTCGAGAATAGACAAATGATACTTGTCCGCAAGCTCCTTCACCGTACCCTCTACCACTTCGTCCGGATTGGTCAAAAGCTGCTCATAAACCCCCTTCTCCAGCAGGAAATATCTCTGCCAGAACTGCTGCAGCTCCTTCTGATTTGCTTTCTCATTGTAGGCAATCTTCTGCCACTCTTGCAATATAGCCATTTTTATACCACCTTTATCACTTAGGAATTGCACGTTCTACACATGCACGCCTATTATACCAAAGAATGAGGATTTTTCCAAGACCTTTTTTGCTCTGCTTCATTTGACAATTTTCATAGTGAAAGATACAATGATACATGATAATAAACACAGGAGGTTCCCATGAAGAAAGTAAAACAGGTGCTTGCCATCCTAGGCATTATCCTTTTGGTATCGTTATATTTTATCACACTGATCTGTGCCATCACGGACAATACCGCTACCATGCAGGTGTTTATGGCATCCGTGTTCGCCACGGTGGTGATCCCGGTGCTGATCTGGGCCTACAGTTTTATTTACCGGCTGATCAGGAAAAATTCTGAGGAGAAAGAAAAACAGGACAAAGAGGACAAAGCCAATTCCGGCAGTAAACAATAATCCTGCCGCTTTATTCCTCTGTATCTTCCTCTGCCTTCACCAGACTCTGCGGCTCCCTGGAAAATGCATTCATCAGTGTTGAATCTACCAGGTAGACACTGTCATCCCCATCCACCTTCAGATAGTATTCTGCCAGCATCTCGTTATAATCTCCAATGGCAAAGGTCTTTGAAGTCTCTCCACAGGTTACGGTAATGCTGTTCTGGGGACTGTCCAGACCGTAATCCGAAAGATCATCATAATCCGTAAGCGCCTCTTCGGCCTCCCCATTTTTCTGATAGGAATACGTAATTCCGTCCACCATATAGGAAAAGGAATCGATGCTGTCCACATCAAGCTTTGCTACCATCACCTGATTCTCAGCCTCACTCTCCTCCTGCCGCTTCATTACTTTTTTCTCCTTATTGCAAAAATCACAATTCCGGTCCCCACAAGAATGAGTGGAGCAAAAATGGTGAACAGAAGCCCCAAAAGAATCGACCAGAGTGCATTGACCGTGAGATTATCAAGGGTATACTCCTTCACCGGAATCACACTGTCCGACGAATCCGTGTCCGGAACGATCGTACTGATGACATCGGAAAACAAAACGGCATTATTAGCCGTCATCTGGCTGGCCTGATCACTGAAAAGGTACGGACTTGCAAACACCAGAAGCTGGGTCGTCTTATCCTCATCCACCGATTCCTCCACCGCCAGACCGATGGAAAACGGTCCCTCGGTATCGCCCTCTTCATAACCATAATCCTTCATGTTGTCAGGATCATTTTTGGAAACTGCCTGATCCGAGGTGTCCATCAGGGAGGTATAGACGATCGTCTCCGTGCTTTCCGGATAGGTAATTCCCACGGCAGCCGGAACATAGACATAGCTGCCCTGGATGCTGCCGGTATAGGCACTGCCGTTCACCTCCGGAAGCAGATAGAAGGGGCCCCCCATCTGATAGTAATGCTGCGCATCATTCTCCGCTACCATGCCGCCGGTAAAGCTTACACCATATTCCTTTAGAACAGACTCAAAATTCGGCAGACTCTTTTCCGTGTAGGAACCGATCACAATGGCCTTCCCACCATCCTTCAGATAATCGGTTACCTTTTTCGCATCCGCCTGGTTAAAATCCTGTTGGGGAGCATTGATGATAAGCGCCGCCGCATCCTCCGGCACGCTCTCCTCATTCAAAAGCTCCAGTTCGGTAAGGGTCATATTTGCCTTGCCGATCACATCCTGGAATTCGCTTCCTATGCTGCTCTCCCCATGGCCGGTAATCTCATAAACCACCGGAAGTTCGTCATTTTCCAGCGTGACATACAAAATGGCACTGGTCAGCTGCCCCTCCGCATCAAAGCCGTTGAGCTCACTGCTGTAGGAATAATAAGACGATTCATACTGATAAATATCATAGTAATCGATCACTCTGGACCGCTTGCCGCTCACGACGATCAGACTGTTCGTTGTTGGAGCCTGATCGGTATAATCCTTGTAAAAATAAGGCTTTTTCGAAGGATTGACATATTCTACGGAAATATGCTTTGACAGATCCTTATAACGGTTCAAAATCGTGTCGATCTGGGAATCCTTGCGGTTTTCCGCCACCAGGGCATAGACTGTCACATCCTCCTTAAGCTTCCCCAGTGCTGTTTTCGTATCATCCGTAATGGAATAAAGCTTCGAGTAAGAGCAGTCGATAGCTGTCTTATCAGAAGGAACCGCATTCACGATCAGGTTTACTACCACGGAAAGTGCCACTGCGACCGCGATAAAGGAAACAGAAAATACCGCCGTCGAAAGCTTTCTTCTGCTTACACGGTAACGCCGCTTCTGGATGGACTGCACTGTGAGAAAATTCATTAACACAATCACCGTCAGATAATAAACGATCGCCGTCAGATCCAGACACCCGCCCGCAAATTTGTCGAAAGGCGCATAGAGATCCAGACAGTCCAGTATTTTTGTGAGCAGATTGCCCTCGGAGGAAATGACGCCTGTAATCATCTGCATCATGTAGCTGACAAACAGCACCCCAAAGGTCAATACTGCTGCAATCACCTGACTCTCCGTCAGGGATGAAATAAACATGCCCACGGCAATACATGCACTTCCGTACAGCCAGAAGGCCAGGATTGCTATATAACTCTCTCCCATGGGCACTGTGCCAAACACCCGAAGAATCAGCGGAGCCACGCAAAACACTGCAATATCCACCGTAAGCACCGCAACCATTGCCAGGTATTTGCCCAGAACCAGCCTGCCCGGGGAAACCGGCGCTGTCAAAAGCAGCTGATCCGTTTTGCTCTTTTTCTCCTCCGCAAAGCTTCGCATGGTAAGTACCGGTACCGCGATCAGAAACACCACCGTGATGGCACTTAAGGAATAATAGACATACGGATACCCCTGCATCAGATTATAAATGTAAAAATACAGTCCGAACATTGCAAGGAACGCTGCCACAAACAGCCAGCCGATCACACTCTGAAAATAGGACTTAAACTCTCTTTTAAAAACCGCTAACATGTTTTCTGCCCTCCATCCGTTGTAATCTCAAGGAATACATCCTCCAGAGATTTGGTAACCGTACGCATCTCCAAAACCGGAATCTGATTCTCAGCCATGATGCGAAACACCCGTTCCCGCACATCGGTGTCTTTCTTCGCGTACACTTTCATACTGGTTTCCTGTGGTATCTCCGTGGGGACACCGGTTTCCACTGTGATTACCGGCTGTATTGAAGCCTTTTCTGAGGCTGGTCCTGCCTCTTCGTTCTCATTGTACTTCTCCGCCCTTTCGATATCCTGCACGTGCTCATTGCATTCCTCCGCCCTTTCGATATCCTGCACGTGCTCATTGCATTCCTCCACCCTTTCGATGTCTTCCACATACTCAAGAAGTTCCCTGGCTTTCTGGCCATCCCCGCGAAGGGTCAGCAGAATTTCCTGCGCCCCGGACATCATGCCAACCAGATTCTTCGTAGAGTCACTGGCCACCAGCCTTCCCTTGGAAATAATAAAAACGTGATCACAGACTGCACTGATTTCCGTCAGAATATGGGAGCTGAGGATCACCGTGTGCTTCTCCCCCAGCCTTTTGATCAAATCCCGGATCTCAATGATCTGCTTGGGATCCAATCCCACTGTCGGCTCATCCAGGATGATGATCTCCGGATAACCCAAAAGCGCCTGGGCAAAACCGACTCTCTGCCGATACCCCTTAGACAGGTTGCGGATCAGGCGTCCCGCCACCTCCGTCACCCCGGTGGTTTCCATGGCCTCCGCCACAAACTGCTTCCGGTCTTTTTTCTCCAATTTCTTCAGCTCAGCGGCAAAATCCAGATACTCCCGGACCGTCATATCCGAATACAGCGGGGGAATCTCCGGAAGATAACCGATGCACTTCTTTGCTTCCTCCGGCTCCTTAAAGATATCGTGACCGTTGATGATCACCTCTCCGCTGTCAGCCGCGAGATAACCGGTGATGATATTCATGGTCGTGGATTTCCCGGCACCGTTGGGTCCGAGAAATCCGTATATTTTCCCCGGCTCTACCGTCAGTGACAGATCATCTACCGCCACGTGATCCCCATACTTTTTTACGAGATTCTTTATCTCAATCACAGTATTTTCCTACCTTTCGTTCTCTTTCATATACGATATAAGTGTAAAAAAAGTACGTGTGCATATTATGTAGAAATTGTGTTAATTTTGTGTTCATTGGCCGGACGGACACTTTATGGAGCTTAACTCCATTTGAGCCATCTTACACATAAGATAAGGGGGTCTGAATCGTTTCTCAGGAGGTTAGAATAAAAAAAGGAGATGGAATTCTCCATCTCCTGACTGAATGCTCTGAATTCTATTTCGACAACGGGGACTCACGATAAATAATATCGTCACGTCCCGGCCCATTGGAAACCATGGTAATCGGATAACCGATCTCATTCTCGATGAACTCCACATACCTGCGACAGTTCTCCGGCAAATCCTCATACTTCTTAATACCGCGGATATCACATTTCCATCCCGGCAGGGTTTTAAGCACCGGCTTTGCCTTTTCCAGTTTGCTGGTTACCGGGAAGTCCGTGGTAACCTCCCCATCAATCTCATAGCCGACGCATACCGGAATCTCATCCAGATACCCCAGTACGTCGAGAACGGTAAAGGCCACATCCGTGGTTCCCTGCAGACGGCAGCCATATTTGCTGGCCACACAGTCAAACCATCCCATTCTTCTCGGACGGCCGGTGGTAGCACCGAACTCTCCGCCATCTCCACCACGGCGGCGAAGTTCATCCGCCTCATCCCCGAAGATTTCGCTGACGAAAGCACCTGCCCCCACTGCGGAAGAGTATGCCTTGCAGACCGTGATGATCTGCTGAATCTCATATGGTGGAATTCCTGCACCGATGGCGCCATAGGCTGCCAGTGTGGATGAGGATGTTACCATGGGATAAATGCCGTGATCCGGATCCTTTAAGGTTCCAAGCTGTCCCTCAAGAAGAATCGTCTTTCCCTCCTTGATGGCCTGATCCAGATACAGGGAAACATCACATACATACGGAGCGATCATATCCCGATACTCATGCAGGGTGGCAAGAAGTTCCTTCGGATCCAGCAGAGGCTTGTGATACAGGTGCTCTAACAGCACATTCTTCTGCTCCGCAATGCGGACAACCTTCTCCTCCAGCAGCTCGTCATCAAAGAGCTCGCTGACCTGGAAACCAATCTTTGCATATTTATCAGAATAGAAAGGAGCAATTCCGGACTTGGTGGAACCAAAGGATTTCCCCCCTAAACGCTCCTCCTCGTACTGGTCAAATAAGATATGGTACGGCATCACAATCTGCGCCCGGTTGGATACCAGGATCTTCGGCATCGGCACATTTCTGTCGGTAATGGACTTGATTTCATTGAACAGAACCGGAATATTGAGAGCTACGCCATTTCCGATAATGCTGGTAGTATGACTGTAAAAAACACCGGAGGGAAGGGTGTGCAGTGCAAACTTTCCGTAATCGTTTACGATCGTATGTCCCGCATTCGCTCCTCCCTGAAACCGAACAATGATGTCAGCCTGCTTAGCCAGCATATCTGTAATCTTGCCCTTGCCTTCGTCGCCCCAGTTGGCGCCTACAACTGCTTTAACCATTCTTTCATCCTCCTGTTTGCATCTGTCAGTGATTCCATCCACAGGCCTTCTGTGGACGATAAAATATCATAATGTTACACAGCAAAAAACGGACAGGCGTAAAAACCTCTCCGTTTTTACTCAATGATTATAATGGATTCTCTCTAAAAAAACAAGTGATTACTGAATAATCTTTGTTCATGTGATTACTCTATCACCTTTGAGCAGGCGATTGCTAAAGCTCCCGGTCCGATGTGGCAGGCAACGGAGAGAGACAGCGGATCCATCACAATTTCATTGTTCGGAAATTCTTCCTGCACCTCAGCCTTAAACTCCTCAGCCGCCTCTCTGTCATAGGTATAAGCCATTTCCAGATGCATCTTCTTACCATCCGGACTTTGGAAACGCTTGGCAAAATCATTCTTCATGGAATCGATCATGATGGACTTGGCCTGCTTTACCGTCCTTGCCTTGGCGAAGGCGTCCAGCTTCTCTCCCTGAATCTGAAGTACCGGCTTCAGCTTAAGGAGCGTGCCAAGCGCAGCCGCAGCCGGGGTAATCCTTCCACCCTTTTTCAGATATTCCAGTGTGTCCACCATAATATAAATGGAGGACTCAAACTTGTTCTTCTCAAGAACCTCCTTGATCTCGGCGGCACTCATCCCGCGATCCGCCAGCATCTTTGCATCCAGAACCGACTGACGCATCGTCACAGAAATTCTCTGGTTATTGACCACTTGTACCTTTCCCTCATAATCCTGAGCCAGCATCATCGCAGTCTCACAGGAGCCACTCAGTCCTGAGGACATGGGAATATGCACAATCTCATCATATTCCTTCAACAGCCGGTCCCACAGATCCGTCACATCCCCCACCAATGGCATGGATGTCTTGATCTCCGCCCCCTGGGCCAGCATCCCGTAAAAATGCTCCTGGGTAAAATCCACGTCCTCATAGTGTATCTGTCCATTCAGATAAAAAGGCATCGGCAGAACTTCAACTCCAAACTCCTTCGCCTGCTTCTGTGAGATTCCACTGTTACTGTCTGTTACGATTACAATTTTGCTCATATCTTCCCCACTTCTATGCTGCCTGTACCGAAGGAACCATTCGATACTGATTATTTCAAAGGAATTATTTTGTAGAAATTATTTCATACGAATTATTTCATACGAATCATTTCATACCAGTCATTTCAGTATCAGCATTGCAGGCGTATCGTCTCCTGACTACAGTTTCCCCTGCTTCGGTTTCGTTGCAGCAGAATATTTGTTGTGTTCTAGTATAGCATAGACAAAAACAAAAGAAAAGCCCAGAAATCAAGGCTTTTCAAGACTATCACACGTGGTTTTGAATACTATTATTTGCAGAGTGGCACTTGGCTTTACTCCACGATCCATAATACTTTTTTCCGTTGACCGTCTTACAGGCCCGGACATTCCCCGTAATGTTATGATGTGAGTGTCAAAAGTCCTTTTGCCACTCACTTGATATACAAATTGCTTCGTTGCAATGCAACTCTCGCAATTCTACACACATTCGCAATCCGTTGATCTTCCAGGGAAAATCACAGGGTCATCAATCAAAGATTGATGACAGTGCTCATGTGTGTGCGGGTCATTAAGTCAGAACTCTTTTCCTGCAAGCAGGAACGATTTCTGACTTTTGACCCTTATATCATGTTATGGCATGGGCCCGTGAAAAAGCCATAATAGAAACGCCAAAATATAAGGAAGAACAATAATGTGTATGGGCGGTATCAATCAAAAATTTCCTATGCGCCCACGATTTCGTTTTAAAATACTCCTCAAGGCCGGAAAATGGGCGATGTAATCCATTTTTTTCCTATGCGCCCATAATTTCAAAGCAAAACCACTTCTGACCCAAAAAAATGGGCGCATGGAGAAAAAATACTCTCCATCGCCCATAATACGCTATATTTTCAAAATATACGATTGAACTGTGGACGCATAGAAGTAAAATGCTCCAATCCGCCCATACACATTCACTTCGTTCGCAGGCGCTGTGCGTAGGTCGTACGCCAGACAAGCTGGCATACGACATATTACATCATCATTCCAGGATCACCGACTGGGGCAGCAGGGGTGTTCTCCTTGATGTTGGCTACTGCAGACTCTGTAGTCAGAAGTGTAGATGCAACAGAGGTTGCATTCTGCAGAGCGCTTCTGGTAACCTTAACCGGATCAAGAATTCCGGACTCAACCATATCTACATACTCTTCGGTAGCTGCATTGAAGCCGATGCCTGCCTCAGACTCTTTTACCTTGTTGATGATTACGGCACCTTCCAGACCAGCGTTGGCTGCGATGTAGTACAGAGGAGCCTCCAGTGCTTTCAGGATTACCTTGGCACCGGTCTTCTCGTCGCCCTCAAGGCTGTTGGCAAGTTCAGATACCTTCTTGGAAGCGTGGATATATGCAGATCCGCCTCCTGCGATGATTCCTTCCTCAACTGCAGCACGTGTTGCGTTTAATGCATCCTCCATGCGAAGCTTAGCTTCCTTCATCTCGGTCTCGGTTGCAGCACCGACACGGATCACAGCGACGCCGCCGGCAAGTTTGGCAAGTCTCTCCTGCAGCTTCTCTTTATCGAAATCAGAAGTAGTCTCCTCGATCTGGCTGCGAATCTGGTTTACACGTGCATCGATCTCGCTCTTTTCGCCTGCGCCGTCAACGATGACCGTGTTCTCCTTCTGAACCTTCACAGACTTCGCGCGTCCAAGCATATCCATAGTGGTATCCTTAAGCTCTAAGCCAAGATCAGAGCTGATGACCTGACCACCGGTAAGGATTGCGATATCCTGAAGCATTTCCTTTCTTCTGTCTCCATAGCCCGGAGCCTTAACAGCAACGACGTTGAAAGTACCACGCAGCTTGTTAACGATCAGTGTTGTCAGAGCCTCGCCCTCGATATCCTCAGCGATGATGAGAAGTCTTGCACCGGACTGAACGATCTGCTCAAGCAGAGGTAAAATATCCTGAATATTGGAAATCTTCTTATCGGTAATTAAAATGTATGGATCATCAAGGTTTGCTTCCATCTTATCCATATCTGTGCACATATAAGCACTGATGTAACCTCTGTCAAACTGCATACCTTCTACCAGGTCAAGCTCCGTCTGCATGGTCTTGGATTCCTCGATGGTGATAACACCGTCGTTGGTAACCTTCTCCATTGCGTCGGCAACCAGGTTTCCAACCTCTTCATCACCTGCAGAAATTGCTGCAACCTTCGCGATCTGCTCCTTGCCCTTCACCTTCTGGCTCATTTCCTTCAAAGCCTCAACAGCGGTATCGGTAGCCTTCTTCATACCACGTCTCAAAACGATCGGGTTCGCACCGGCCTCCAGGTTCTTCATGCCTTCCTGAACCATAGCCTGGGTAAGAACAGTAGCGGTTGTTGTACCATCACCGGCTACATCGTTGGTCTTGGTTGCTACTTCCTTTACAAGCTGTGCACCCATGTTCTCAAATGCATCCTCAAGCTCGATCTCCTTTGCGATGGTCACACCATCATTTGTGATGAGGGGAGCACCAAAAGACTTGTCAAGGACAACATTACGTCCCTTCGGTCCAAGTGTTACCCGAACGGTATTTGCTAATTTATCTACGCCGGCACCAAGTGCTGCTCTTGCTTCTGATCCGTATTTAATTTCCTTTGCCATGATTTAAATCCTTCTTTCTTAATTGTCTGATAAATATGTTTGATAAATATATCTTAAAAAATTCGGAAAATTTCTGACTTTCCTGCGACACCGCTCCGCAAAAATCTTCTGGCAGAAGTTCCTGCCTAAGACTGTCCCGGAAATACTACTCAACGATCGCAAGAATATCGTTCTGCTTTACGATGATGTATTCCTCATCCTCCAGCTTAACCTCTGTGCCTGCATACTTGGAGTAAATCACCTTCTGGCCTTCCTTCACCTGCATCACAACCTCTTTACCGTCAACCACACCACCCGGTCCGACTGCGATCACCTCAGCCTCCTGCGGCTTCTCCTGTGCAGAACCCGGTAAAATGATGCCGGACTGTGTCGTCTCTTCTGCCTCTAACTGCTTTAATACAACTCTGTCTGTCAATGGTACTAATTTCATTGCAATAGCCTCCTTATTTAGTTTACTAGCACTCATCTCGTTTGAGTGCTAACTTGTTCTGTAAATAAAATATCACTGTTGATTTCCCTTGTCAACAGTGATATTGAAAGTTTATATATTTTTTATAAAGGCTATTCATAGCCCTTATATCAGCAGGTAATGTTCCATGGCACGCATGATTCCGTCCTCATGAATATCCGTTGTCACGTACTCAGCCGCCGCCTTCGCAGGCGCTGAGGCATTGCCCATGGCGATTCCGTGTCCCACATAGCCCAGCATATCCAGATCGTTGACACTGTCACCCACGGCATAGGTATCCTTCCGGTCTACCCCAAGATAGCTGCAGACCCGCTGGATTCCCGTGGCCTTAGAGCTGCCCTTGGGCACAAACTCCACCACATTTCCCTCATGCTCCAGAATCTCAAACTCCTCTCCCAGCTCGGCCTTGATCCGGTCAAAATCCGTATCCGGCAGCACATCCGCGGAAAACTTATTGATCTGCATATCCGGCTCATATTCCGTCAGTTCTTTCGCAGATTGCTCCAGGGCCTTGAAAAGACTTAACACAAAGGGATCATCCTTAAAACCATCCTTTTCGATCCAGTGGTACCTGGGTCCCTCCAGAACCACCGGCATATGGCATTCCCGCAGCAGGTCAATCACCCGTCTCGTCAGCTCCGGAGAAAGAATATTTTCATAGATCACCTTGCCCTCCACTTCGATGTGGTTTCCGCAGGCACCCACGATACCGTCGAACCCGATGGAAAGAAGTCTGGAATCCTTGATGTTGCTTCTGGCCCTGCCGCTGCAGAGAAAAATCTTATGTCCCTTCTCCTGCAGCTTTTTTAAGGAAGGGATCGTGCTTTCCGGGAACTGCATATGCTCGTCCCACAGAGTTCCGTCTATATCAAAAAAAATCAGTTTTGGCATAGTATGCTCCTATCCATTCTGTTTTCTGTCTCCAAGTAGTATAACAGATTTTCCAGGGATTTCAAGCCATGCCTTCCCGGAAAAAGGCTTCAGATCTCCACACTCTGCTCCTGCACCAGCGTCCGAAGATCAAAATTTCTGCCGCTGATTGGTTCCTGTCCTCTCCGGAAAATCCAGTTGGTCCCCACCGGCATATTCAGAATCTTTTTCACCGGAATATCACAGCGGGCGGCCACAGACTTCGCCGTTTCCAGATCATTGCCCCCAAGATACACATAGGTATCGCAGTTTGCAATAATCGTCCAGAATAAAACGGACCGGAATCGGAAGGCACTGGTTTAGGCACTCCCTGTCTGCAAAAAGTCAGAGTTCATTCATGATCTGGGAGAAAAAGATATTGACTAATGTATCCATGGAGCGGTCCGTATCACTGACCACCACAAAAAGCGCCGTCTTTCGCTTCGCGATCCCCCGGATATCCACGTTGTCAAAAGCGGTCAGCCTGGAAATCTCCGGCGTATTCATGGAAGAAAGCCTGGCATTTACCGTAATCAGAATCGAGCGCAGGGTCCGGTTGCCGGCCACCCGGTACTGCTGATAAGTTCCATAGGCATAACTGTCGGGCTTTGCTTTTCCCAGCTCATCCATGCGGACATCCAGCTTCGAGACATCCCTCTCCAGATCTCCCAGATGTTGCGCATCCCTAATCAGACTCTGCAGCTGATAGAGCTTCCTGCCGCCTCCAGAATATTGGGAATCACAACGCTTCGGGTCTTGCCTGCGCCGGAAGCCCCCACCACCAGCACATTGTTGTTCAGCTGCGTCTGATGACAGTCCATACTGTAATACCTGTTCTCTCCCAGAATCATCTTCTCTTCTTTCATTTGGTCCTCCTCTCCTTGTGCAGCGGTCCCTGAATCGCATCACAAATTCCAAAGGCGATGGCCTCCTTTGCATTCATATAATGGTCATAGGCGGTGGCCTCCTCGATTTCTTCCATGGATTTGCCTGTATGCTCTGCCAGAATCCCGCTTAACACCCTCCTGGTCTCCTGAATGGATTCGGAAATATTCCGGATGGAGGTGGCAGATCCCCCCCACCCCGTTAGCCAGCATAGGCTCATGGATCATCACCTTGCTGTGATTTAGAATCAATCTCTGTTTTCTCCCCTTCTTACACATCCTTTGATGTTCTCATTTTAGCAAAGGATTCCACAGAGTCACATGAACGGGTAGTTTAAAAATGGGCAAAAAAGAAGAGGACATTTCGTCCTCTTCTCTCCCACACAATATATCGTCAACTGATGTTCCAAACAACCTGCTCAGCGCGAACAGATTGTCAACACTGGGAAGGCTCTCGCCCCGCTGCCACTTGTAAACTGCCTGGCCGGTCTCAAAACCCATAAACCGGCTGATATCCTCCACCCGCAGGTGGTTCTTCTTGCGCAGCTCAACAATTCTGGCACCGGTAGCCTTCATATCGATCACCGGATAATCCATAATCACTGCCTCCATTTCTTCATGAAACAGGTTCAATTAGTTCCTTTGTTCTTATAGTTATACCCGATTTTCAGTCAAAAATCAAGAGCCATTTTTCAGTTTCCTGCTGCACAGAGAAATGCACCGGATCACAAAATCCGCTTCTTTCCTGCTAAGCTGTCCGTTTCCATAAATTCCCTTCTCCAGAAGCTCACAGGCCCTCTGTAAATCGGCTTCTGTGATTGTCTCCCCGGTCTTTTCCCCAACCAAAGTGGAAACCAGCGCAAACACTTCCTGTGGAAGCACCGGAAATTTCATTTCCGTGTCTGTCTTTGAAATATCAAATGCTTTCAAATCTCCGTTCCGCTGTTCGCCAAAATCCGACGGAGCATATGCTCCCTGCATCACCGAGGCTCCCTGCACGGCCGAGGCTTCCTGCATGGCCGAAGCTTCCTGCATGGCTGAAGCTTCCTGCATGGCCGAAGCTTCCTGCATAGCCGAAGCTTCCTGCATAGCCGAAGCCCTCTGGCTGCCCGACATACGTTCCAATTTCCGTTCCAACACAGATTTCATTCGTCGGAAATCGTAAGCCAGTGCCTCATCATAATGCCCACTGTGATACGCCCGCGCCCGTAAAATCCGCGGCCAAATCATAATGCCCAATCGCCATCCAAGAAGCAAAAGAAGCATGACAGCCACCAGGATACCAAGAGGCATCAGCACAAAGGAATGATTTCCTAACGCATTCCCAACTGCATTTGCCGCGTCTGACTGCTGCATGTCCGAAACATCTCCCCCCGCTTCCTCCTGGGATACGGAAAACAGCCCTGCGAAAAGCTGCAAAATCGAGCTGTATTCTGCCGCTGCATCCACATCCTCCGATGGCGGGGTAAAATCCACCGGGATCCAGCCAAAGCCCTCCAGATAAATCTCCGTCCAGGCATGGGCGTTGGCATCCGGCACAGCTACCGTCACCACACCGGATTTCTCCAGCTCATTGGTTCCCGTGAACCAGCCCGAAGGATCTTCCCCCTCCTTAATTTCCGCATCGGCGATATCCGTCGCCTGTATCACGTACCCCTCCACATAGCGGGCGGGAATGCCGTAAGCCCGGCAGAGCAGCGTTCCCGCTGTGGCGAAGTGAGCGCAGAAACCCTTTTTCTGGCGCTCCAGAAACCATGTGACAAAATCCTGTCCCGGCGGGGTTGCCCCCGGATTGAGAGAATAACTGTAATTTTCTGAAAGATACTCCTGAATCTTCTCTACCACAGCCTCCGGGCCTTCCACTTCTCCGATCTGCGCCCTCACCTTTGCAAGTTCCGGATAAAGATCCGTAGGGATCTGCGTGTAAGTCTCCTCACAAAATTCGCTGTAGCTTTTGATATATTTTTTCTCATAAACGTCCGTTTTGTCGGCAGCCAGCAGAAGATCCTCCCCCGTTGTAAGGGCCGTCAGATCCTGGGTATAAGGATAATAGGAAAGAGAATAGGTCTGTCCCGCCGGAGCCTGCCCGTAAAATACACTGTGGTCCGCCGAAGCCCGGGCTCCGGTTTCACTGGCGGAATAATAGGGCAGATACAGATAATCACTGTCCGCACCGACATTTTTCACGGTCATTTTGCCGGACTGGACCGAAGATCCCTTTTCTTTGGAAAAACGGGCCAGCCGCTTCGCTTCCATCCGGGCCGTAAAGTTCTCATAATCCTCATGAAATTTCCCGGACGCCACCCAGCCCTCATCACAAGCCGGACGCCTCCACTGATCTCCGGTGTATTCGGCCCCTGTGTATGCCTTCAGATAGACCGGCTGTAAGCTGTTTGGCACGAAGGTGACCTCCAGATCCGTTTCATAATCCGCCTTGATCCGGTTGACACCGCCCAGCCGCCCGCCGGAAATGCCGCCCGTGGCCTCATACCGGTTGAACAGACTGGAAAAACCGCTCTGCACCAGCGTCTGAATCGTGGTATCCGTGGCTGCCTTTAAGGCGCTGGTCTTCTCCGATCCCGGAAGCACCAGATGCATCAGCGGATACGCTGCCAGAGAAAATACAAGGGTGATACCAAAGACATACCCCAGAAGCTGCCCCATGACTTTTCCCTGTCCCTTGTAGGAAAATATACTGCGCCGGACCACAAAGGCCTGGTCCTTTTTCCGTCTCTCGCTGAGGGAATAATGCCCGCTCCGCTTTAGAAACAGAACCCCTGCGTAGACAAAAAGGAGCAGAAAGACCGACAGCAGGGAAGGCATTTTTTCGATATAAAGTCCGAACTGCAGGAAGGGAAAAGTCAGGAGCATCGTGAGAAGAATGCTCATGTAATTGGAAATTGCAATGTTTAAAAGTACAATAAGAAAAAAGCCCAGGTAGAGAAAGGCGTAGGTCATAGCCAGATACCGGTTGTCCACCGCCTCGTAGGCTTCACCGGTGTAATTCAACTGAAAATATTCCCGGTAATCGGTCTTCACCTGGTTCACGATGGCCTGATAGCCACTGTTGACGTAGCGCCGGTTCTGAAAAATCGAAAAGGCAAACAGGAAAAAAGCAATCGGGTAACCAATATTAAAGAGCACATGGTTGTAATGCAGGAAAGACAGAATGAGAGCCAGAAGAAGAAAAGCTCCCACGATCACCGGCAGATTTACCTGCAGGTCAAAGGCCGACACAATGGCAAGGATCGTCCCAAAGGCCGCGCCAAACATGAGGAGGGCCTTCCACAGGCAGACTCCCAGCCTGCCCGTGTCGAAATCCCCGAAGGGCTCCGTAATGGTATAGCCAAAGCTCTTTTCATTTTTCCCGGTCTGATCCTCTTTATGTGTCCGAAACTTCATCCATAACTCCTTCATGGGTAACCTGAATCAGTGTTCCCTTCTGCATACCGCTGTCCTGATACATCCGAAGAGCCAGATTCGCCGTGGTGTAGGGTTTCTCGTAATAGGCCTCCCGAAGTGCCTGCTTCAAATCTTCTTCGCTCCTTACCGGGTGAGAGACGAATTCCCGTCTGGCCCCGCTGTAGAAGCCGAAGAAGGAATTCTCCCGATGCTCCAGAAGCTCCTCCCCCACCCCATAAGCGTAGTTTACCGCAGCGTCCAGATATTCCGGATGTTCCGCCGGCCGGTACAGCTCCAAAAGCACATAAAACTGGTGGGAGGCCGCCGCCTCGTTTTCCTTTACCATCAGCTTGTCAATTTTGGCGGACAGCTTCCAATGGATCCTCTGCAGCCGGTCACCAGGCCGGTATTCTCTGATATCCGTCACATTGGAGGAGACGTTTCCCGTCTGCAGGGAGGTCTCATACTCATCAAAGCCCTCCGCATAGAAGGAGGGATGGTAGGACACCTCCACCTTTTCCGTGGGAAACACCATGGTCTGTGTCCGGAGATCAACCTCCTTGGAAAAGGCCACAAAATGAAGCAGATCATAAGCCTTCACGGTGGTCATTTCTGCCTGGTACAGCCCGCAGTAGTGAAAATTGAGAGGCAGGGAAAGTGCGTCCCCGCTCCCCGCCGGAGCCGGCAGCACGTAGGTGGTATCCGGTCTGCTCCCATAGTAGGGTGAGGAAATGTGCAGGGGACATTCCACATGCAGCAGCGGAAATTTCGTTGGATTCGTAAACCCGAT
Organism: uncultured Lachnospiraceae bacterium; assembly: GCA_945949045.1. Lineage (GTDB taxonomy): Bacteria > Bacillota > Clostridia > Lachnospirales > Lachnospiraceae > Roseburia. The sequence goes on along the minus strand of CAMFDG010000020.1, from coordinate 589 downwards.
GGTCAGTGTCACCTCCAGATTCTTTTCCGCCTCTGCCGCAGAAAAGTCAAGCTCCGCAGTGAGCTTCTCAAAGCTTCTGCGGCACAACACGTAGCTCACGGGAGGAAGCAGCAGAACCAGAAGAAAAAGAACCACAAGAAAGGCCTGCCGGTAAAAAAACACGCAGAGAAGCAGCAGGAATGCCACGATCAGATATCCTATGATATTTCGAATCTGTTTTCCCATGATTTTCCGGCACTCCCTTCTCAATCCCTATCTCGATTTCTATCTCAATTTCTGTCTTAATTTCTGTCTCAATTTCTGTCTCAATTTCTATCCCAATCTCTGTCTCAATTTCTGTCTCAATTTCTATCTCAATTTCTGTCTCACTTTCTATCTCTATCTTATCTGTATCTCTGTCTGTTGCGGGATTCATCTTCTCTCGAAGCTTCTTACGCGATTTCCCAAATTTCTTCTGGGCGTCCGGTAGCTCATTTCCTCCCCATCGCCCATTTTCACACTCCCCGCACGCATCCTTCTCACTTTTCTGGGCGACTGAGGGCTTTTTCCTTCCCTGTCGCCCATTCCTGCTCTCTCCTCACTCGTTTTC
>CAMFDG010000019.1 GCA_945949045.1 uncultured Lachnospiraceae bacterium | reverse complement strand
GAGCAATTCGTATATCAGTGAGTGGCAAAAGCACTTTTGACACTCACATCATAAAATGTAATAAGCAGGTGTTTTGCAATCAGCAGAGTGAGGTGATACAAAGTATGGGCGTATATTTTAATCCAAGTAATGAAAGTTTTACAAAAGACAGAAATAGTCAGATTTATGTTGATAAAACAGGATTGATTGAACATCTGAATAAAAGAATATCAACAGAAGAAAAATGCATCGCATTAAGCCATGCCAGACGTTTTGGTAAATCACATGCAGCGGGAATGATAGATGCATATTACAGCCGTGGATGTGATTCCACTAAGCTTTTTGAAGATACAAAGATTGCTAAAAGCATTGATTTTAAGAAGTATATGAACAAGTATAATGTGATTCATCTTGATATATCCTCATTTTGGGACTTCTATAAAGATAATATTGTGGAGAAAATTGTTGAATATATCTGTGATGATATACGGGAAGAATATGAAGATCAGATAGATTATTCGAAAATGATTCATTCCGTACTTATGAGTGTTTACCGGATTTCAAATATTCCCTTCGTTATTATTATCGATGAGTGGGATTGTGTCATCAGAAACAGCAATGATAAAGAATTAGTGCATAAATATCTGCAGTTTCTTCATTCCCTGTTTAAATCAGAAGAATCAAAATCTTTCCTGGCATTGGCATATATTACAGGAATTCTGCCAATTAAGAAGATTCAGGACGAATCGGCACCGAATAATTTCAGGGAATACACCATGCTGGACTCTTATCCAATCACAGAGTACTTTGGATTTACCGAAGAGGAGGTAAGGGGTCTCTGCAGGGAATATGATATGGATTTTGAATCCACGAAAGCCTGGTATAACGGATATCTGATTGATGGCGTTCATATGTATAATCCTAATTCTGTGTCGATGGCTATGGACAGACATAAATTGGATTCCTACTGGAAAAATACATCATCTTTTGCATCCATTAACACATTTATCACTATGAATTATGCAGGATTAAAAGACGATGTTATGACTATGCTTGCCGGCGGAAAAGTCAGTGTTAATACGAATACTTTTCAGAATGATTTTTCTACAGTGGCATCCAAAGATGAGGCATTAACAGCATTGATCCATTTAGCATATCTTGGATATGATGCAGACAGAAAGAGTGCGTTTATTCCGAACTATGAGGTTGCAACCGCATTTGATGCAGCCTTGCAGACGGGGGAATGGAAGGAGATTGCCAAGGCAATTTCCAGATGCGATGAATTACTTATGGCAACCATAGATAAAAATGCAGACAAAGTTGCAGAAATCATCGAACTGGCACATGAAACCTACACATCGGTCTTAAACTATAATGATGAGAATTCCCTAAGCTGTGTTCTTACCATGGCGTACTTCACGGCACCGGCATATTATGACATCATCCGTGAGCATCCGGCTGGCAAGGGGTACGCAGACTTTATATTCAAACCAAGAGCCAATGCGGGATGGAGACCGGCGATGGTAGTGGAACTTAAGTACAATCAGTCCGCAGATACCGCCATTCGGCAGATTAAGGAGAAGAGATATCAGGGAGCCCTGTCAGGATATAGTGATAAGATTCTTTTGGTTGGAATTAACTATGATGCAGAAGGGAAAGATAAGAAGCACCATACCTGTGTCATTGAAGACTTTGTATAGTTTTTTTTAATTTGTTACATACTATCCCTATCTAATTTTATTCGTTGAAAGGGAGAGATGGTATGAATCAGCAGATTGGAACAGGGAGTCTCTTATTTTCAGAGGCTCCTTTTATTATAGGCAGTGCATCCGTTGTGGGAACCAAGGAAGGGGAAGGACCCCTGGCGCAGGAATTTGACTGTATCGGAGATGATGACAAATTCGGACAGGACACCTGGGAGGCGGCGGAGAGCAGTTTACAGAAGGAAGCCTTAACCCTGGCCATCGGGAAATCAGGGAAAAATCCGGAGGATATGCGTTATCTTTTTGCCGGGGATCTTTTAGGGCAGCTCATTGCTTCCTCCTTCGGTCTGAAAACTTTCGAGATCCCGCTGTTCGGATTGTTTGGGGCCTGCTCCACCTGCGGGGAGGCTCTGGCATTATCTGCGATGACGGTGGCGGCGGGCTTCGCGGATTACGTGGCTGCGGTGACCTCCAGCCATTTTGCCAGTGCGGAAAAACAGTTTCGTTTTCCGCTGGAATACGCAAATCAGCGGCCGGTTTCCGCTACCTGGACGGTAACCGGAGCAGGGGCCTTTGTGCTGGCCGGGAAAAATCGTTCCGGCGGACAGCGGCCTCTGGCTAAGATTACCGGAATTACTACCGGAAAAATCGTGGATTACGGCGTCAAGGATTCTATGAATATGGGAGCTGCCATGGCCCCTGCCGCCTGCCAGCTTATCGCCCAGAACCTGGAGGATTTCCACCGGCAGCCGTCGGATTACGATAAGATCATCACCGGAGATCTTGGAGTGGTGGGGCAGAAAATCCTGTTTGACCTTCTGGCAGAAAAGGGGTATGACATTTCGGATGTTCATGAGGACTGCGGCATGCTGATCTATGACAGAGAAACCCAGGGAGTCGGCTCCGGCGGCAGTGGATGCGGCTGTGCGGCCACAACACTGAGTGCCCATTTTCTGCCTATGCTGGCCAACGGGGAATTAAAGCGGATCCTTTTTGTGCCGACAGGGGCGCTTCTTTCCACGGTCAGCTTCAATGAAGGGGAGACGATTCCCGCTATCGCCCATGGCGTTGTGATTGAGGCATGTTTGTAGAGAAACCTGATGCGCAAAACAAATAGGAAAGTATAGAGAGGGAAAAAGAATGGATTATGTCATTGCATTTGTTGTGGGCGGTGCCATCTGCGCACTGTCTCAGATTTTAATGGAGAAAACAAAGATGCTTCCGGGGAGAATCATGGTGCTTCTGGTGTGTCTGGGTGCCGTATTGGGAGCCCTGGGACTATATGGCCCCTTTTCCGACTGGGCCAAGGCGGGAGCCAATGTTCCGCTGATGGGCTTTGGCAACAACCTGTGGAAGGGTGTGAAGGAAATGGTGGACAAGGAGGGATTCCTCGGCATTTTCTTAGGAGGATTTAAAAACTGTGCCCTTGGGCTGTCAGCAGCACTTGTTTTTTCCTATCTGGCATCCTTAATTGTTCAGCCAAAGATGAAAAAGCATTGATGTTTGCAAAGATTTGTTTTACCATGTATAAGGTCAGCAGCTTTTACACATACTTGCCTTGTAAATACCATAACGGTTTCACAATATGTAGCAAAAGGAGATATGTGTGATGAAGAAAATGAAAGCTCTGTTGATATGTGGTATGCTGGCTGTCGGAATCTGTATGTTTGTAGCCTGTGGCACAGGAAATCAGAATAATAATAATGTGCCGGATACCAATCGTGTGGATACCAATACCACCAACAATGGCAACGGAACAGGTAATGCCACTGAGAACAACAATACCGGTAATGTGGGGCAGGATGTGGAAAATGTCGGAGACGATATCGTAAATGGCGTGGAAAATGCAGGAGATGCGGTAGTTGACGGCGTGGAGGATATTGTAGATGGTACAGAAAACAATACCACAAATAATAATAACAACAATGCCGGAACCAACAATACAACAGGAAACACGAACAATACGAATACCACAGGGCAGAAGACCAATGGTACTACCGGAAATACCACAAACGGACGTTAGAAAGAGATTTTACTTATGACAAAAGAATGCTATCTGAAAATGACTCAGCCATTTCGGGACAGACCGAAACTGGCTAAGTCCTTACATATTGTAAATGACGTTTTGACAGGAATCATTTTTGTGTCCTATCCCATATTTTTGATCTGGCTGCTTTGGCAGAAAAGTCCCCAGCTGTTGAAAGCCATCCTCATTCCGCTGGATGGATTTATTTTGCTGACCGTTTTCCGGGCGATGATCAATCGGAAAAGGCCTTATGAACAATTCGAAAGAGAGCCTGTGATTCCCAAGGACACCAGGGGAAAATCCTTCCCCAGCCGCCATGTATTTTCGGCAGCGGTCATTGCAATGACTTTCTTCCTGCAGCCGCAGCTGGTGGGAATCGGTGTACTGTTTTTGGGCTTTTCCGCGATTCTTGCGGTGATTCGTGTGGTGACCGGCATCCATTTTATCAGTGATGTTCTGGGGGCCTTTGTCTTTGCAGCAGCGGCCTGGAGTATCGGATTCTACCTGTTTTGATTTTCCCTGCGGAAACGGCTGGGAGTTGTGTTGTACTTCTGCTTGAATACCCGGTTAAAATAAGACAGATTATCGAAGCCTGTCTCTGCTGCAATGTCCAGAATGGCACTGTCCGAGGAGCGAAGCAGCCGAGAGGCCATGGTGAGGCGGAATTCCCGCAGGTAGTCCACGAAGGAAGTCCCCATGACCTCTTTAAAATAACGCATGAAATGGGATTCCGAAAAGCCGATGGCAGCCGAAACATCCGCAATGGTGATCCGGTCCTGATAGTGGTTTTCAATATATTTCAGCACAATCTTCATTTTGTCCAGCTTTTTCTGATTGCCGGTCTGGCTGCCGGTATTGCGGAAATGATTGTCCAGCACATAAAAGAACTGGAAGAGCTGCCCCTTAATATAGAGTTCGTAGCCCTGGGGCTTGGTTTTGCCGATTTCATCACAGGCATCGATCGGTGCCGTTACTTCCCTGTAATAGAGATTGTCAGGAGTAAAAACGCAGGGCACAGTGATCTCCCGGTTCATAAGCGGGGAAAGGAAGCCGGAGGCGGTAATGTCCGCCTGTTTTGTAAATAGCATATTTGGATGAAAAATGATATTTTCGTATTCCATGCGCCGGGATTCAACAGAATCGATGGCATGAAGCTGTCCCGGCAGGATGACGGCGAGGGACGGACCCTTTACCGGATACTTTTCCAGATCTACCGTGATCAGTCCCTGCCCCTTTTTGATATAGATCAGCTCCATTTCATCATGCCAGTGCAGAGGCACGTTGGGAAAATCCAGCGGGATTGTGCAAATATAGGTATTGTAGGGAAAGCCCAGGTCCCCGTGTCTGATGTTTTCATGATAATTCTCATATTCAAGTATATTCATAATTCTACTGTAGCAAATTTTTTCCCTGCTGTAAATAAAAAATGATAGAATTGTATCAGTTTTTGCGCGGATAAGACAAGACGGTTCCCCAAGAAGAGGATATACTTAATTTCAACAAGAAAAAGTTCGTCATGTTTGGGAGGACAAAAGAATGACATTATCGAAAGCTGTATCTATGAAGTACAACAAGACCATCGAAAAGTGTACAAACCAGGAGGTTTATTTTGCACTTCTTGACATGGTCAAGTATCTTGCAGATGAGAAAATTACAAATGAGGGAAAGAAAAAGCTGTATTATATTTCAGCAGAGTTTTTGATCGGAAAACTCTTATCCAACAACCTGATTAACCTGGGAATTTATGATAACGTGAAATCTGAGCTGGAGGCTTCCGGAAAGACTATGGCAGAGATTGAAGAGGTGGAGCCGGAACCGTCATTGGGAAACGGTGGACTGGGACGTCTTGCAGCCTGCTTTTTGGATTCTATCGCCACACTGGGCTTAAACGGTGATGGTGTGGGACTCAATTATCATTTTGGTCTCTTTAAGCAGGTATTTGAAAACAACCTTCAGAAGGAGACACCGAATCCCTGGATCCAGGAGCACAGCTGGCTGACAAAGACGGATGTGACCTATCCGGTGCAGTTTGGCGGTTTTACCGTGCAGTCCAGAATGTATGACGTGGACGTGATCGGTTACAACAACCGTACCACAAAGCTTCATCTGTTTGACATCGAATCGGTAGATGAGAGCATCGTAGGCAGTACGATTGAATTTGATAAGAGACAGATTCAGAAGAACCTGACACTTTTCCTGTATCCGGATGACTCGGATGATCAGGGAAGACTGCTTCGTGTGTACCAACAGTATTTTATGGTCAGCAACGCGGCAAGACTGATTCTCGACGAGGCAGTGGAAAAGGGCTCCAATCTGCATGACCTGGCAGATTATGCAGCAGTTCAGATTAACGACACCCATCCATCCATGGTGATTCCGGAGCTGATCCGTCAGCTGATGGAGAGAGGGATTCTCATGGATGAGGCCATTTCCATTGTTTCCAGGGTATGTGCTTATACGAACCACACGATCCTCGCAGAGGCACTGGAAAAGTGGCCGATGGATTTCCTGATCAAAGCAGTTCCGCAGCTGCTGCCGATTATCCGGGAACTGGACAACCGTATCCGTCTTAAGGTCAGTGATGAGAGCACCTATATCATTAAGGATGGTCTGGTACACATGGCACATATGGATATCCATTACGGCTACAGTGTTAACGGTGTTGCATACCTGCACACAGAGATCCTTAAGAACAGCGAGTTAAATAATTTCTACAAGCTGTATCCGGAGAAATTCAATAACAAGACGAATGGAATTACGTTCCGCCGCTGGCTGATGGCTTGTAACCCGGAGCTTTCCGGATTGATTACCGAGCTGATTGGCGAGGGCTGGAAGAAGGATGCGGATGAGCTGGAGAAGCTGGGACAGTATGCAGAGGATGAGGCAGTATTGAATAAGCTCCTCTCCGTGAAGAATCAGAAGAAGAGAGAACTTGCCGCATACTTAAAGATTTCTCAGGGTATGGAAATTGATGAAAATTCTATCTTCGATATCCAGGTAAAGCGTCTCCATGAATATAAGAGACAGCAGATGAATGCCCTTTATGTGATCCATAAATATTTTGAAATCAAGGAAGGAAAGCTTCCGAAGACACCAATCACGGTATTTTTCGGTGCAAAGGCAGCTCCGGCCTATATCATCGCCAAGGATATCATTCACCTGATCCTCTGCCTGCAGCAGATCATTAACAATGATCCGGAGGTAAGCCCGTACCTGAAAGTTTATATGGTAGAAAATTACAATGTGACCATGGCAGAAAAAATGATTCCGGCCTGCGATATCTCCGAGCAGATTTCTCTGGCTTCCAAAGAGGCATCCGGAACCGGTAACATGAAGTTTATGTTAAACGGCGCCGTTACCCTTGGCACCATGGATGGCGCGAACGTGGAGATTGCGGAGTTAGTGGGGGATGACAATATTTATACCTTTGGTGAGGACTCCCAGACCGTCATTGACCGTTATGACAGAGGGGATTACAAGTCCATCACCTACTACGAGAATAATGCGAACTTAAAGCGTGCCGTGGACTTTATCGTCAGCGATGAGGTGATGGCAGTTGGCTGCAGGGAGAATCTGGAGAGACTGTATCGTGAGCTTCTAGGCAAGGATTGGTTCATGACCTTCCCGGATTTTGACGATTACGTGGAAACCAGAGAAAAGGCTTATGACGATTATGCAGACCGCACAGCGTGGGCAAAGAAGATGATCGTTAACATCAGTAAGGCAGGCTTCTTCTCTTCCGATCGTACGATTCGTCAGTACAACGAGGATATCTGGAAATTACAGTAAGAAATAAGATATAAGAAAAAGAGCTTCGAAAAGAAGCTCTTTTTTTGAGGGTATAATTACGCGCTCACTGAACAGTTTTTCCCCTTGTCAGACATGAAAAGATTTGGTATAGTAAAAAAGTCTTTAGAAGCAAAATTTTTATGAGGGAGGATTAAGTTATGTCGGATTTTAATGTTTATAATGGTGAGCAGAATCAACAGAATTTATACAATGGCCCGGTGATGCCGCCTGAGAAAAAGGGACAGTCCATTGCATCCTTAGTGCTTGGAATCGTAAGCTTCCTGGCATGGATCATTCCGCTGTTTGGTTATCCGGTTTCCATCGTTGGTATTGTGATGGGCGCAATCGGAATGAAGAAGGGTGGAAAGAAGATGGCGATTGCAGGTATCATCTGTTCTTCCATCGGACTTCTGATTACACTGATCAATTCAGCTGCCGGAGTAATCATCATGATGAATGCGGTGAAGTAAGAGAGTTCACACCACAAAGAAAACAGACGGACGTATGCAGGGCAAAAACCTGTGTATGTCCGTTTTTTATATCTTTTGACATTCCTGATTTCATTTACTATAATGTTGATAGCATCATGAAAAAGGTTCATAAGATTAAAATGTAAGGGAGCTGGAAATGAAACAGAAAGTAATACATAAATGGATACATAGCGCAGTGATGATCGCTTGTTCTTCTATATTGATTTTTTCTATGGGAGCCTGTGGAAAGAAGGATCATTCAGAACAGGATGCTTATCGCCAATACGGAATTACCTGCCTGGAAAACGGCGAGTATGAGGATGCACTTACGGCCTTTCAGAATGCACTGGATGAGTCGGTAGGAAAAGTAGGAGAGCGGGAAATAGACATCTGTTTTTACAAGGCGAAGGCACAGCTTGGAAGCGGAGACACGACGGGAGCTCTGGAAACTTATAATGTTATCATTGATTATAATAAGGATGCCCGGGCATACTACCTCAGAGGCAATCTCTATTTTGATCAGGGGAAGGACGAGGAGGCCTGTGCAGATTATCAGCAGGCAATGAAAAAGAGCCCGAAAAATTATGAACTTTATATCGGAATTTATCAGTCCATGAAGGACCACGATATGGAGGCAGAGGGGCAGAAGGTCTTAAACCAGGCTTTGGAGATCAAGGGGGACAAGCCGGAAGATGCCTTGTACAAGGGCAGAATCTGCTATCTTTTGAACGATACGGAAAATGCGATCTCCTATCTGACCAAGGCAAAGGAGGGGGAGATCCCGCTTGCTTCCTATTATCTGGCATTGACCTACGAACAGGGAGGAGAGCCCCAGAAGGCCAAAGCCTGTGTAAAGGAATACCTGGACAGCGGTACGGCAACTTCCTACGATTTGTATGAGCTTGGTTCCAATGAGATGGAGCAGGAGGATTATGAGGAGGCCCTGACCTACTTTAATGCAGCCCTTGCCATGGAGGAGGTGCCAAACCGCCAGAGCCTGATGAAGGGCGCCATTGCGGCCTATGAACACAGTGGGGATTTTGCTTCGGCAAAGAAAATGATGAAGGACTATTTGTCCAAATATCCGTCCGATGAGGACGCAAAGAGAGAGAGTACTTTTTTGGAGACGAGATAATGGTAGAGGCATTTGAGACAGAAAAACTGGAGGAACAGGTTATCCTTGTGGGCATCAGTGAACAGGATGGGGATGACGCGGAGGATTCCCTTGCGGAGCTGGCAGAGTTAGTGAAAACCGCAGGGGCTTCTGTTGTGGGAAAACTGATCCAGAAACGGGAGGGAATCCATCCGGGAACTTATGTGGGAACCGGGAAGGTGGAGGAGATCGCAGAGCTCCTGCTGCAGACAGGTGCTACCGGCATCGTCTGCGATGATGAGCTTACACCGGCACAACTCAAGAACCTGGAGAATCTTCTGGATATCAAGGTAATGGACCGAACTCTGATCATTCTCGATATTTTTGCGGCCCGGGCTACCACCAGTGAGGGAAAGATCCAGGTGGAGCTGGCACAGCTTCGGTACCGTCTGAGCCGTCTGGCCGGACTTGGAAGATCCATGTCCAGACTGGGAGGCGGAATCGGAACCAGAGGACCGGGAGAGAAAAAGCTGGAGATCGACAGACGTCTTATCAATGACCGGATCGCTCAGCTGAACCGGGAACTTAAGGAAGTGGTGAAGCATCGGGAAATTACCCGGGCGAAGCGGGAGAAGAATGCGGTACCGGTGGTGGCCATTGTGGGCTATACCAATGCCGGAAAATCTACGCTTCTCAATCATCTCACCCATGCCGAGGTACTGGAAGAGGATAAGCTGTTTGCAACGCTGGATCCTACCACACGGCTGCTGGAACTGGAGGGACACCAGAAGGTGCTTCTTACGGATACCGTAGGTTTTATCCGGAAGCTCCCCCATCATTTGATTGAAGCCTTTAAGAGTACCCTGGAGGAGGCAAAATATGCAGACTATCTTTTCCATGTGGTAGATGCCTCCAATCCTCAGCGGGATAAGCAGATGCACATTGTTTATGAAACCTTAGACCGGCTGGGCGTGAATAACAAAAAGATCGTGACGTTGTTTAACAAGATGGACCAGACCGATCATGAAGAGCCCCTGCAGGATTTTCGGGCAGATCATATTCTTATGATATCCGCGGCAAAGGAGGAGGGCCTGGAGGACGTAAAGTCGCTGCTGGTTGAGATGCTGAGGGAAGATAAGATCTATGTAGAGCGTGTTATTCCCTACGCACAGGCCGGAATTCTCCAGCTGGTCCGTACTTCCGGCGAGCTTATCTTTGAGGAGTATGTGCCGGAGGGAATTGCCATTAAGGCTTATGTGCCCATGGAGGTTTATGGGAAGCTGTAAGTTCTTCAGGCCCCTGTAACATCCCATATACAGGATGAAACAGGGGCTTTCCCTGTTGTTGCGTGTGGCGATATTTTTTAGGGACGAAAATTGTCAGGTTGGGCGGCAGAGGCATAACAAAGCCTTTGTCACCCCAAAAATATATTGGTGGTACCGAGAAATGGGCGATAGAGATAGTATAAGGTCTTTATCGCCCATAGTTTTAGTCGGGAGTATCAGAAAATGGGCGATAGAGGAATCGAGAGGTCCCTGTCGCCAAAAAATGAAGGAGATTCGTGCCTTGAAGTGTTAAAATTGGGCGATGAGGGTAGTGTGAAGCCTCTGTCGCCCACAATTCATGTTGGAGTGTACTCAAAATGGGCGGAGGATGCTGTGTAAGTTTTCTGTCGCCCATTAATGTGGTTAAGAAAACAATTATGCCCAGATGTCCTGAAAACTTGCAGGAATCTGGGCAAAAACGGGAACAAAATCCTATTTCATTGCATTCTTTTTGGCAATATAGGCTCTCTTTCGAAGGGTCGGATCCAGAATTCTCTTGCGGATACGAAGACTTTCCGGAGTAACCTCCAAAAGTTCATCCGTGTCGATGAAATCCAGAGCCTGTTCTAAGCTGAGCTTCTTTGGAGGAACCAGGGTGAGGGCTTCATCCGCGGAGGAGGATCTGGTGTTGGTCAAATGCTTTTTCTTGCAGACATTAAGTTCAATATCTTCGGCTTTGGAACTCTGACCGATGACCATGCCGGAGTATACCTTTTCGCCGGGGCCGATAAAGAGAGTACCTCTCTCCTGGGCGGAGAAAAGTCCGTAGGTAACAGACTCGCCGGATTCGAAGGCAATCAGGGAACCGGTGGAGCGGTAGGCAATCTCTCCTCGGAAGGGCTCATAGCCGTCGAAGATCGTATTGATGATCCCGTTTCCCTTGGTGTCGGTCATGAATTCACCACGGTAGCCGATGAGACCCCGGGATGGAATCTTAAATTCAAGTCGTGTATAGCCGCCGGCGATGGAGCCCATGTTCTGAAGCTCACCCTTACGTTGCTGCAGCTTGGAAATAACGGTGCCGGAAAATTCATCCGGGACATCCACGTAAGCAATCTCCATTGGCTCCAGTTTCTTGCCGTTTTCGTCGGTTTTGTAGAGTACCTCAGCTTTGCTGACGGCGAATTCATAACCCTCGCGGCGCATATTCTCTATAAGAACGGAAAGATGAAGCTCACCACGGCCGGAAACCTTAAGGCTGTCAGGGCTGTCTGTCTCCTCTACCCGGAGAGAAACGTCGGTATTAAGCTCCCGGAACAGACGGTCACGGATGTGGCGGGAAGTCACGTATTTTCCCTCCTGGCCGGCTAAAGGACTGTCATTTACGATAAAATTCATGGAAATGGTGGGCTCGGAAATCTTCTGGAACGGAATGGCTACCGGATTCTCCGGGGCACAGATGGTATCTCCGATATGGATGTCGGCAATTCCGGAAATAGCCACGATGGAACCAATCTTTGCTTCCGTTACATCTACCTTATTCAGACCGTCAAACTCATAGAGCTTACTGATTCTTACTTTTTCCAGCTTGTCCGGGTCATGGTGGTTGACAACAACAGCCTCCTGATTAACTTTGAGGGAGCCGTTGTCCACTTTTCCGATACCGATACGGCCCACATATTCGTTGTAGTCGATGGTACTGATCAGTACCTGGGTGTTGGCATCCGGGTCGCCGGTAGGTGCCGGGATATAATTGACGATGGTCTCGAAGAGAGGTGTCATATCCTTCTTCTCGTCATCCAGGTTGTACATGGCATAGCCGTCTCTGGCGGAAGCATAAATGAAGGGGCAGTCTAACTGTTCATCGGAAGCGTCCAGATCCATGAACAACTCTAATACTTCATCGATGACCTCAGCCGGACGTGCTTCCGGGCGGTCAATTTTGTTGATGCAGACAATGACCGGAAGATTTAAGGCCAGTGCTTTCATTAATACGAATTTGGTCTGGGGCATGGTACCCTCGAAGGCATCCACCACGAGGACAACGCCGTTGACCATTTTAAGGACACGTTCTACCTCGCCACCGAAGTCGGCGTGTCCGGGAGTGTCGATAATATTGATCTTGGTTCCCTTATAAAATACTGCAGTGTTTTTGGAAAGAATCGTGATACCGCGCTCACGCTCGATGTCGTTGGAATCCATGACGCGCTCCTGGACCTCCTGATTCTCTCTGAATACGCCGCTCTGCTTTAACAGCTCGTCCACCAGGGTCGTTTTGCCGTGATCAACGTGGGCGATAATTGCAATGTTACGAATATCATCTCTGGTTGTTGTCATAATTTAACCTTCTTTTCTCTTCTTATCTTCTTTATTCATTAGACATACATAAGGAATCCCCCCACTGCGTGGGTCCCCCTTGTGTCATATTATACAACGCTTGTACCATTTTATCATAAAAAAGCATTTTCGCAAGAGATTTTGTGGCATTTGTTGATTTTCACGTTTTTTGTTTGTCTTATCGACATGCTTTGATGATTTCTACTAACCGAAAATGGTAAAAAATAACTCTAACAAATATTTTCACAAAAGGAAGGGAGAAAATTCATGTCAGATAAAATGTTTGAAAACAATCAGGTAACCATTATGGGAGAAATCGTATCGGACTTTGTGTACAGCCATGAGGTATACGGAGAAGGCTTTTATATGGTGGATGTCTCCGTCAGCCGTCTGTCCAATTTTGTCGATTGTATTCCGGTCATGGTATCGGAGCGGCTGGTCAATGTGAAAGAGGGCGCCTGTGGCCGCTACGTCTATATCACCGGGCAGTTCCGCTCCTTTAACCGTCATGAGGAACACAAAAACAGGCTGGTACTGTCTGTTTTTGCAAGAGAGTTTGAACTGGTGGATGACCCGCAGGAGGAAAATGCCCAGAATCAGATCTTTCTGGACGGCTTTATCTGCAAGGAGGCCGTTTATCGTAAGACGCCGTTAGGCAGGGAAATTGCAGACCTTCTTGTGGCGGTGAACCGTTCCTATGGAAAATCGGATTACATTCCGTGCATCTGCTGGGGAAGGAACGCCCGGTTTGCCTCCGGCTTTACCGTGGGCAGCCATGTGCAGATCTGGGGAAGAATCCAGAGCAGGGAATATGTAAAGAAGATCAGTGAGACAGAGGCACAGAAGCGCACGGCCTACGAGGTTTCCGTCAGCAAAATTGAATTGTTGGAGTAAAATTCGGATAAAATAGCTGTGGACTTGATTCTTGGGACTGTTTGTGGTATCTTACATAAGTAAATCAGTCCTATGGAGGCAGTTATGGAAAATGGCGTGATACAGATTTATTACGGTGAGGGACATGGCAAGTCGACCGCGGCAATTGGGAATGCCATCCGTGTGGCAAGCGAGGGCAAAAGTGTCATCGTGATTCAGTTCCTTAAGGAGAAAAACGAGAACGAACTGACCTTTTTAAACCGTCTTGAGCCGGAGATCAAGGTGTTTCGTTTTGCAAAATCAGATGAGTGCTATGAGGAGCTCTCTGAGAGTGCCAAGCAGGAGGAGATCATGAATCTCCGCAATGGGTTTAATTATGGGAAGAAGGTTGTGACCACCGGTGCCTGTGATATGCTGATTTTGGATGAGGTATTGGGAATCATGGATGAAAAGGTCATCTCTCCGGAGGATCTCAAGGGACTGTTTGCCGCCAAGCCGGAGGAGATGACGCTGATCTGTACCGGACGGGTGCTGGATGACAGCCTCAGAGAGTGGGCAGATGAAATTTATAATATAGCACCTGAAAAATAAGAATTGACGAATGCGAATTTGGGTGCTATGATGTTGCTAAGTGAATAAGTATGGTAGAGGTCGCGCAAATTATAAGTAAGCTGTGGGATGTGGCAGGCACAGGAGAACACAGAAGAAAGGGAGGAGCGCCGAAAGAGGGAAATGTCTGCAGTTTCGTTCTTGGGCATTCGGTTAACAGCCGTATGACTGTCAGAAGCGCAGTGCGCGGATGGAGAGCTATCGGGATGATAAAACAAAACTGACCAGCTCTACAGCTGGTCTTTTCCTTTGCAGAAAAGTACATTTTTTCCACTTCTGTCATAAGCTGATAATAACAAAAAAGTGAAAACTGAAAGGAGATAAAACAGTGGCAATTTTTAAGGGAGCAGGTGTTGCGATCGTAACGCCGATGAAGGAAAATTACGAAGTGAATTATGATAAGCTGGAGGAAATCATCAACCGCCAGATTGATGGGGGGACAGATGCAATTGTAATCGCCGGCACTACCGGTGAGAGTGCAACCCTTACCATGGAGGAACACAGGGATGTGATCAAGGCGGCAGTTGAATTTACGAAGCACCGGATCCCGGTAGTGGCAGGAACCGGATCAAACTGCACCAAAACTGCAATCCAGCTGTCTCAGGAGGCTGAGGAGGCCGGTGTGGACGGTCTTCTGATCGTTACTCCGTATTATAACAAGGCAACACAGGCAGGACTGATCAGCCATTATTCCCAGATTGCAGACAGCACCAAGTGCCCTATTATCATGTACAATGTTCCGAGTCGTACCGGCTGCAATCTTCTTCCGGAGACGGTTGCCGAACTTGTTAGAACGAAGGAGAATATTGTGGGTCTCAAGGAGGCAACCGGAAATCTTGCCCAGGCCTCAAAGACCATGAACCTGACAGACGGAAAGATTGATATGTACTCCGGTGAGGACGGCCTTGTAGTGCCTCTTCTGGCTATCGGAGCAGTTGGCGTCATTTCTGTCTGGAGCAATGTGGCTCCGGATAAGGTGCATGCAATGTGTGACAGCTTTTTCAAGGGGGATCTTGAGACGGCAAGAAAGCTTCAGATGGAGGGGCTTGCACTGGTGGATGCGCTTTTCTCCGAGGTCAATCCGATTCCGGTTAAGAAGGCTATGAATTTGATGGGAATGGAAGTGGGACCTCTCCGTGCACCCCTTGGCGAGATGGGAGAGGACAATGCAAAGAAGCTTGCTGAGGTCATGAAGGCATACGGGCTTCTTGCATAATTTAAGAACCGACAGGGAAAGGACATAAGAGAAATGACAAGAGCAATTATGAACGGCTGCAATGGAAAAATGGGGCAGTGTATCACAGAAATCTGTGCAAAGGATCCGGATATCGAGATTGTTGCCGGAATTGATCAGTATGACGGAATCCAAAACGATTATCCGGTATTTCATGATCTTTCGGACTGTGATGTGGAGGCTGATGTGATTATTGATTTTTCCAACGCGGCAGCAGTAGATCATCTGATCGACTATTGTGTAGAGAAACAGCTTCCGGTTGTACTGTGCACTACAGGACTTTCCGGGGAGCAGTTAGATAAGGTGGAGCATGCTTATGAGAAGGTTGCTATCCTGAAATCTGCCAATATGTCTTTGGGAATCAATACACTGATGGAGCTTCTCAAAAAGGCAGCTCTGGTATTTGCACCGGCAGGTTTTGATATGGAAATCGTGGAGAAGCACCATAACCAGAAGCTGGATGCACCCAGCGGGACAGCCATTGCCCTTGCAGATTCCATGAATACGGCATTGGATGAGGCCTATACATACAAATATGATCGCAGTAAAGAGCGGAAGAAGAGAGATCCCTATGAGATCGGGATTTCTTCTGTACGGGGTGGCAATATTGTCGGAGAACACGAGGTGATTTTCGCCGGACAGGATGAGGTCATTGAGTTTAAGCATACGGCATACTCCAAGGCTGTGTTTGCCAAGGGAGCAGTGGAGGCTGCCAAGTATCTGCAGGATAAGGGACCGGGACACTATGATATGGCAGATGTCATCGCGGCAAAATAGAAAATTTGAGGGAGCTTTTGCATTGGGGCAGAAGCTCCTTTTTATCGTCTGTCTTGTTGACATTGGTACGTGGATTCGTGTATTATCAAGGATGAGATATGATTTAGAATTTTGAGGAAAGGGAGGCCGAATGCAAAAAAAATACAAAGTCATGGCAGCTCTGCTGGCAGCGTCAGTCCTTTTGCAGGTAAGCCCCGTGCAGGCGGCAGATAAGCTTCCCACGGCATACATGAATACGCTTTCCCAGGTGACAGAGAAATACCCTTCTACGAGAACCCAGGGGAATTATCCCGCCTGTTGGGCGTTTACAGCCGTTTCTCTGGCAGAATTTGATCTGATCGCAGATGATGCGGTGGCGAATCCGAGCATTGATCTGAGTGAACTGGAACTTGCGTATCAAACCTGCCATCCTGCGACGGACGCCTTTGGAGGCACAAAAGGCGATGGTCTTTCTTATATGACAGGTTATCTTGATACCGGCGGTAATTTGAATTATAGCTCGAGGACACTCCTGCAGTGGAGAGGACTTGTTTCGGAGGAGACGGTTCCCTATTCTCTGGCTTATTCCTATCAGGGCGGGAACGCGCAGGAGAAAGAGGCTGCGCATCTTCAAAATGTTTATATTTTGAAGCTTAAGAAGGAACAAAGCTCTGTAAAAAAGGAAATAATAAGGCATGGAGCAGCGGGAATCGGATTATATTTTTCCAACCGGGCGGGTTTTGATCAGACCGCATTTTATCAGGGAAACGTGGTCAGCACCTATTACTGTGCCAGCGAAAATAAAGCGTACACACCCAATCACACGGCGGTAATTGTGGGGTGGGACGATGATTTCCCGGCAGACAATTTTAAAGAGAAGCCGAGGAAAAACGGAGCCTGGCTGGTGAGAAACAGCTGGTCCGATACCTCGTCCAACAGCATATCCAGCTATTTCTGGCTGTCTTACGAGGATAAGTCATTGGATGAAAATGCCTGGATCATGGATTTTGAGCCGGCGGATAATTATGATTATATTTATCAGTATGATGGCTGCCCGGTTGTCGGGAAGGTATGCTCCTGTACGGCAGCAGCCAACGTTTTTCAGGCGAAAGGGGCACCGGTTGAGCTGTTAAAAGCCGTGTCTGTGACCTTGAATGAGGATACCCTGGTTCCCTATACCATAAAGATTTATACGAATCTTTCTGATCCGGCGAATCCCCAAAGCGGAATTCTGGAGGCGTCGGTATCCGGAAAAACAAGCTATGCCGGAACCTATACGATTCCGCTTTCACGTCCGCTGTGTCTGCAGAAGGGCAGCCGATATGGGATTGTTGTGGAACTGCAGAAGAAGAATGCGGGAATCGACATGGAGATTGCGGCAAAGCAGTATCCCCTGAAAAGCATGGCAGAAATCAAAAAGAATCAGAGCTTTCTATACCGGAACGGGATCTGGAAGGATGTGTCCGTCTCCTCCGGAATGAACAATGTGGGGAATCTCTGCATCAAAGGATATACGGACCAGACAAAGGAGAGGGCCGGCAGCATTCAGGGTTTTCGGGCAGGCTCCGCATCCGGCACCGCTGTAAAGCTTTCCTGGTCGTCCCGGGGGGATGCGCAGGGGTATGAGTTGTACCGGGCAGACAGTAAAAACGGAACCTACCGGAAAATTGCAACAGTAAAGGGAAAAAGTTATAAAAATACAGGCCTGAAAAAGGGGAAGACCTACTATTATAAGGTTCGGGCCTATCAAAAGAAAAACGGAGTAAAAATCACCGGGAAGCTGTCTTCGGCGGTGAAGGTTACAACGAAGAGAGGTTAATGGTATGACATTATTAATTAAAGGAGGACATGTGTTGAATCCGGCAACCGGGCTGGATCAGGTGGCAGATGTCCTGATCAACGGGAATCAGATTGAGAAGATCGAAGAGGATCTGTCCGGGGAGTATGCAGACCGCACGCTTTCGGCAGAGGGGTGTTATGTGATGCCGGGCTTTATTGATCTGCATGTGCATTTCAGAGATCCCGGCTATGAGCAGAAGGAGGACATCTTTTCAGGTATGGAGGCGGCTGCCCATGGCGGTTACACCACGGTGCTTGCGATGCCGAATACCCGCCCGGTGGCCGATAATCCGGATGTGATCAATTATGTTCACAAGAAGGCGGAAAACGGACACGGTATCCATGTGCTTCAGGTGGGTGCCGTCACCAGGGGACAGGAGGGCACAGAGCTTTCCGATATGGAGGCGATGGTAAAGGCCGGCATTCCCGCAGTCAGTGAGGATGGAAAATCTGTCATGGATGCAAAACTCTGCAGAGAGGGAATGAAGGAAGCCAAAAGGCTCGGTATTCCGGTGCTTGCTCACTGTGAAGACAAAACCCTTGCGGGACCTGGGGTCATGAATGACGATGAACGGGCAGAGGAGCTTCATATGCCGGGAATAGCCAATTCCGTGGAGGATGTGATCGTGGCAAGAGATATCCTGCTGGCAAAGGAGACCGGTGTGCATCTGCACCTGTGTCACTGTTCTACCAGAGATTCGGTTGCTCTTGTGAAGTTCGCCAAGGAGCTGGGAGTGGATATCTCCGCAGAGGTGTGTCCGCACCATTTTACTCTGACCTCGGCAGATATCAAAGAGCATGAGCCGGAGGTGGCCGCGGGTATTTTTATTCCCAGTGCGCTGGATGTGGATACCAATTATAAGATGAACCCTCCCCTTCGAAAGAAGGAGGACGTGGATGCGCTAAAGGAGGGACTTCGGGATGGAATCATGGATGTGATTTCCACAGACCATGCGCCCCATACCTTTGAGGACAAAAATCAGTCCATGAAAAAGGCCCCCTTTGGAATCGTCGGCCTGGAGACAGCGGCCTGTCTTACCTATTCAGAACTGGTTCTGGGAGGTTATCTGACACCGATGCAGATGGCGGAGAAAATGAGCTATAATCCTGCGAAAGTGATTGGATTGGATAAAGGGAATATCGAACCGGGCAAGACGGCGGATCTTGTAATTTTTGATCCCGAGGAAACCTACAGGATTGACAAAAATTCTTTTGCCTCCAAAGGACGCAATACGCCTTTTGACGGCAGAGAAGTGACCGGTCGTGTGAAATGCACGATCTGCGATGGGATTGTTGTGTTTAACGAGATTGTAAAAAAATAAGAAGGGATAATAGTATGATTAACAAACTGATCGACAAAATAAAAAAGACCAAAGCACCTATCGTGGTGGGGCTGGACCCAATGCTGTCCTACGTGCCGGAGCACATTCAGAAAAAAGCTTTTGCCGAGTTCGGGGAGACACCGGAGGGTGCAGCAGAGGCTGTCTGGCAGTACAACAAGGCCATCGTGGATGCTGTCTACGATCTGATTCCGGCGGTAAAGCCGCAGATCGCCATGTATGAGCAGTTTGGTCTTGAGGGAGTTAAGGCATTTCAGAAGACGGTGGATTACTGCCATGAGAAGGATCTTGTGGTAATCGGCGATGTAAAGCGCGGGGATATCGGTTCCACCTCCGCAGCCTACGCGACAGGACATCTCGGAAAGGTGCAGATTGGAAGCAGCAGTTATGCCGGTTTTGATGAGGATTTTGCAACTGTAAATCCCTATCTTGGAACAGACGGCATCAAGCCCTTTGTGGACGTATGTAAAGAAGAAAAGAAGGGCATCTTTATTCTGGTAAAGACCTCCAATCCCTCCAGCGGGGAGTTCCAGGACCGTCTGATCGATGGACGGCCGCTCTATGAGCTGGTAGGAGAGAAGGTTGCCCAGTGGGGAAGTGACTGCATGGGAGATTCCTACAGTTATGTGGGCGCTGTTGTGGGTGCCACTTATCCGGAGCAGGGGAAAATTTTAAGGAAGATCATGCCCAAGTCCTTTATCCTGGTGCCGGGATACGGCGCACAGGGTGGTAAAGGTAAGGATCTGGTGCATTTCTTTAACGAGGATGGACTCGGCGCGATTGTCAATTCTTCCCGGGGAATCATTGCTGCCTATAAGCAGGATAAGTATAAAGAGCAGGGAATTGCACCGGAGAACTTTGCAGATGCATCACGTCTCGCCGTAGAGGATATGATCGCAGATATTTCCGAAGCACTTTCGGAGCGAGAATAAAGTTTATGGGGCCCACCTCTTCGGAGGGCACCCATAACCTTGAATGATGAGGAGAAGAAAATGAGCGAGAAATTTCAGGAGACGGCGACGGTGGTTTCACAGAAGAGCATCGGAGCCGGCATCTTTGATCTTACCATACAGACGAAGGAGATTGCTGCCCACGCGAAAGCGGGACAGTTTGTTTCCGTGTACAGCGGGGATGCAAGTAAGCTTCTGCCAAGACCCATCAGTTTGTGCGGAATTGACAGGGAGAAGAAAAACCTCAGGCTGGTGTATCGTGTGACGGGCGAGGGAACCGGAACAGAGGAGTTTTCAAAGCTTAAGACGGGAGATACGGTCAGAATTTTAGGACCACTTGGCAATGGTTTTACCGTGGATCCGGGGAAAAAGGCGTTTCTGATCGGTGGAGGAATCGGTGTTCCGCCGATGCTTCAACTGGCAAAGCAGATGAAAATCAGCGGAATGGAAGATTTTCAGGTTGTGATGGGCTACCGGGATGCCAATACCTTTTTGCTGGAGGAATTCAAAGAGCAGGCTGAGACCTTTGCTGCTACCGAGGATGGCAGTGTCGGTACGAAGGGAAATGTGTTGGATGCAATCCGGGAAAATCACCTTAAGGCAGATGTGATTTATGCCTGTGGTCCGACACCGATGCTTCGTGCCCTGAAAGCCTATGCTGCAGAGCAGGGAATAGACTGTTATATTTCCATGGAGGAGCGGATGGCCTGCGGGATCGGTGCCTGTCTTGCCTGTGTATGCAAAACCACAAAGATGGATGAACATTCTAACGTGAAGAACAAACGTATCTGTAAGGAAGGTCCGGTCTTTGATGCGAAGGAGGTAGAACTGTAATGAATACCAGTGTGAATCTGTGCGGAGTTACTTTAAAAAATCCGGTGATGACAGCTTCCGGAACCTTCGGTTCAGGGGCAGAGTACAGTGAGTTTGTCGATTTGAATAAGCTGGGTGCTGTGGTGACGAAGGGCGTTGCCAATGTGCCGTGGGAGGGAAATCCCACACCCCGTGTGGCGGAGGTGTACGGGGGGATGCTGAACGCCGTGGGACTGCAGAATCCTGGTATTGAGCTTTTTTGTAAGAGGGATATCCCCTTTCTGAAACAGTATGATACGAAGATCATCGTGAATGTGTGTGGACATTCTACCGAGGAGTATGCGGCGGTTGTGGAACGGCTTTCCGACGAACCGGTTGATATGCTGGAAATCAATATTTCCTGCCCCAACGTGAAGGAGGGCGGCATTGCCTTTGGACAGGATCCGAAGGCGGTGGAGGCTATTACCAGAGAGATGAAAAAATATGCGAAACAGCCGGTCATCATGAAGCTCAGCCCAAATGTCACGGATATTACAGAGATGGCAAGAGCTGCCGAGGCAGGCGGCGCCGATGCCCTTTCTCTCATCAATACCATTACGGGCATGAAAATCGATATCAACAGAAGATGCTTTGTTCTTGCCAATAAGACCGGTGGAATGTCGGGGCCGGCAGTTCATCCGGTGGCAGTGCGGATGGTATACCAGACGGCTCAGGCGGTGAAGCTTCCGATTATCGGCATGGGCGGTATTATGAATGCAGAGGATGCCATCGAGATGATCCTTGCAGGGGCCACAGCGGTTTCTGTTGGGACCGCGAATTTTACGGATCCGTCAGTGACGGAGAAAATTGTTGCCGGGATTGAGGCCTATATGGAGAAATATCAGGTGAGTGACATTTGTGAGCTGGTGGGAGCGGTTCACGAGCGCTAGTACAGCGAGAATGATTGAAACAACTGCGGTTTTGTGATAGAATAGGTGCGATAAACAGGAGGATTTAGAATAAATGGAAGCATATAAAGAAGAGTTTATTGATTTTATGGTAGAAAGTGATGTACTAAAATTTGGCGATTTTACCTTGAAGAGCGGTCGAAAATCGCCTTTTTTCATGAATGCGGGTGCTTATGTGACCGGAAGCCAGCTGATGCGTCTGGGAGAGTACTATGCAAAGGCCATCCATGGCAATTACGGGGATGATTTTGATGTGCTCTTCGGGCCGGCCTATAAGGGAATCCCGATTGCAGTTGTTACAGCAATTGCATACAGCAAGCTTTATGGCAAAGAAATTCGCTATTGTTCAGACCGCAAGGAGGCCAAGGACCACGGCGCAGACAAGGGTGGATTCTTAGGAAGCAGTCTAAAGGACGGGGACCGGGTGGTGATGATCGAGGATGTGACCACTTCCGGTAAGTCCATGGAGGAGACTGTGCCGAAGGTGCGTGGTGCGGCAGATGTCACCATTGTTGGACTGATGGTCAGTCTGAACCGCATGGAGGTAGGACTTGGAGGCAAAATGAGCGCTCTGGATGAAATCAGGGAGAAATTCGGATTTGAGGCCAGAGCAATCGTTACTATGGAAGAAGTGGTGGAGCATCTGTATAATCACACCTGTCAGGGTAAGGTGGTGATCGACGATGCCCTGAAGGCGCAGATCGACAGGTATTACGAGCAGTATGGCTGCAGGTAAAAGACACAGGGGGTGGGCGATATTCCTGTTTGTTCTTTATCTCATTCTGCTTTTGTATTTTCTGTTTTTTTCAGAGGATTTCGGGAGAATGCCGACGCAGCATACGGAATATCAGTATAATCTGACTCCCTTTAAGGAAATTATGAGGTTTATCCTCTATCGCCGTGAGGTGGGATTTTCTGCCTTTTTTATCAATGTCTTTGGCAATGTGATTGCTTTTATGCCTATGGGCTTTTTTCTCCCGGCGGTTACCGGGAAAGAATTAAATGGCGTGCAGATCCTGCTGTTGTGCTTTCTGCTTTCGCTGTCGGTGGAAACGGTGCAGCTTTTGACAAGAATTGGCTGCTTTGATGTGGATGATATGATCCTGAATACGCTGGGAGGCTGGCTGGGATATCTGGTAAACCGGGTTCTGCGGCCTTGGATAAGAAGATAGGATCGGGTATGGCTTAATTATTCAAAAGAAAGGATATACTATGAAAAAGCGGAGAAGGCGTGGCTCCTACAAATTTACGGAAAAAACACATTCCAAAAGGGGAATTGCAGCCACGGTTCTTGCTGGAATTCTTCTGATCTGGTATCTGATGTTTGTCATTCTGGCGTTCCGGACGGACGGCGGACTGTCTGCGTATTATGGAAGCGCCGGTGTCATGGCTGTGCTGTTGTCAATTGCTGTGCTGGTGACAGCGGCAGGAAGCTTAAAGGAGGAGGATTCCTTTAAGCTGTTTCCAAGGCTGGGCAGCTTTTTGGCCCTGCTGGGGCTGCTGTGCTGGGGCGGAACCTATGTTCTGGGATTCTGCTTATAGACACAGGAAGATCGGATCAGGATAGAAACAGAGGTTATTGGTAAATGGAAAATAAGGAAATACACAACAGCATCAATGAGGGATATTGGGAGCGGCTGGAGCTTGTGATGGAACGGCTGGAGGAGATCCGCGAGGAGCACGCAGAAAGTATCGACTCATCGTATCAGGACTATTTTGTCCAGATGGCGGATCTGCTGCTGGCGCTCTATTCTGTGACCCATGCGGCTGTGGCGGGAAAGCTTTCTGCTATGAGTAAGGAGGAGGGGATTCGGCTGAACCGTCGCCTGTTCCTGGATGTGCAGGAGCCGGATTATGAGGACAGCTATGCCAATCCCGCCTATGCCGTTTCCGTGCTGGGGGAAGAATACGGGGCTCTTTTATGTGCAGTGGATGCCAGGCTTCACGGGATTTATCCCTATTGCATGGAGGGGGATATCCGGTTTCTCTGTATCTATGCCGAGCTTTTCGTGGAACTGTTTAACTGTTTTGAAAATCCGGAGGAGTTAAACGGTAAGGAACTTCAGCATATCCTTTATTCCTTCATGCATGATTATACGGAGATCTTTAACGAGGAGGTAGTCACAAAACTTCTGGACCCGGAAGGGGACAGGGCGGTGGACATCGTGATGGAGGCGGATCTGTCGGAACCTTCTTATCTGTACCGGTATGGTCTTTGTGTCGGGGAGGACGAGAGGAAAACAGCAGCATTTCTGCAGAAGCTTCCACAGCAGGAGGTTCAGTCCATGGCAGATGCCTTTACAGAAGGGTATCGGATTGGTTTTGCAGCTAACGGCAAGGATATTTCTTTGAAATCTGTGGTGGAGATTCGTTATCCCATGGGCTTCGAGCGCATGATAAGGGCAGCGGTTTTTAATTTTGATAAAATGGGCTTAAAGCCGGTGCTTAAGCCTTTTTCCGTAACGCTGAACCGGCAGTATGTCTATGATCACAAGGAGGATGATGCCCTCTGGCTGGATAAGGCCTTTGTGGAACGAAGCCTTGAGGTGGACCGCCTTGTCTGGGAAAAGCAAAAAAGGCAGGCGCCTCTTTACGGAGGGCCCGCAGTCATTGATGTGTTTGGGCAGGAGCCCTTTGCTCCACAGCAGAAGAAGGAGCGCATCAGGTATTCACAGAAGCAGCAGAAGCTTTCCGTGCATTTGAGAAGCGAGAAAAGCAGCCTGATCAACCGTTACATTCACGGCGAGGAGAGAAGTTTTACCATCATTGCTTTCCCGCTTCCCTCCATCGGGGAGAAGTTTGCGGATATTTTTGAGGAAACCCTTCGGATCAATACGCTGGACTACACTTTGTACCGGGATATGCAGCAGAAAATCATTGAGGTTTTGGACACGGCGGACAGGGTTCACATTACCGGAAAAAACGGAAACAGCACGGACCTGTATGTGAAGATCTATCCCCTTGCGGATCCGGGGAAAGAGACCGCTTTCGAAAACTGTGTGGCGGATGTAAATATTCCGGTGGGAGAGGTGTTTACGACACCGGTTTTAAAAGGAACAACCGGAACACTCTTTGTCAGTCAGGTGTATTTAAATGATCTGCGGTTTGAAAATCTGAAGATGGAGTTTTCGGATGGGAAGGTGGTTCGTTATACCTGTACGAATTTCGAGTCGGAAGAGGAGAACAGGAGATATATTGAGGACAACGTCCTTTTTCATCACAAGACCCTTCCCATGGGAGAGTTTGCCATCGGTACCAACACGATGGCCTACCGGATGGCAAGAAAATATGAGATTGCGGATAAGCTTCCGATTCTGATTGCGGAAAAGACCGGGCCTCACTTTGCGGTGGGAGATACCTGCTATACCTATGATGAGGACCATATGACGTATAATCCCGACGGAAGGGCTATTGTTGCAAGAGACAATGAGATTTCCCTTCTTCGGAAAACAGATGTATCGGCTGCATATTTTAACTGCCATACAGACATTACAATCCCATATGACGAACTGGATCGCATTACGGTCATTCGTAAGGATGGGACTACTGAGGATATTATTGCAAACGGCCGCTTTGTGGTCCTCGGGACGGAATTATTAAACGAGCCGCTGGATGCACAGTGACAGAAGATACCACAGGAAATCAACACACGATTTAAGATCATAAGGAGGAAAGAAAATGCCACAGGTAGGAATTGTTATGGGAAGTGACTCGGACCTTAAGGTCATGGAAAAAGCAGCAGCTATGCTGGAGGAATTGGGCATCGATTATGAGATGGCAATCATTTCCGCGCATCGTGAGCCGGATGAGCTGATTGCATGGGTGAGAGGTGCAGAGGAAAGAGGAGAAAAAGTTTTGATCGCCGGAGCAGGAATGGCAGCAGCCCTTCCGGGTATGTGTGCAGCCTTGTCTGCTCTGCCGGTCATCGGTGTGCCCCTTGCAGGAAGCAAGCTGGATGGAATGGACGCAGTCTTCTCTATCATGCAGATGCCGCCGGGAATTCCGGTTGCCACGGTTGCCATTGACGGTGCAAAGAATGCTGCAATCCTGGCAGCTAAGATCCTGGCCGTAGGAGATGAGAAAATCCTGGCAAAGGTAAAGGAGTATGCGAAGAATTTAGAGGAGCAGGTGAAGGCCAAAAATGCACGCCTTCAGGAAGTGGGCTATAAAAACTATTAATAATTGCAGAAATACGGATAAATATGGTAGAATACAGACAAATATGTTTTTAGGAGGAAGAATCAATGGATTACAAGAATTCCGGTGTAGATATTGAGGCTGGATACAAGTCAGTGGAGCTTATGAAGAAATACGTGCAGAATACGATGCGTCCGGAAGTGCTGACCGGACTTGGCGGATTCTCGGGAGCCTTTTCCATGGAATCATTTAAGAACATGGAGAAGCCGACACTGGTGTCCGGAACCGACGGAGTTGGAACAAAAATTAAGCTGGCATTTCTGTTGGACAAGCATGATACCATCGGAATCGACTGTGTGGCAATGTGTGTGAACGATATTGCCTGTGCAGGCGGTGAGCCATTATTTTTCCTGGATTATATTGCCTGTGGCAAGAATTACCCGGAGAAGATTGCCACCATCGTCAGCGGTGTGGCAGAGGGCTGTAAGCAGTCCGGATGTGCCCTGATCGGCGGTGAGACCGCAGAGCATCCGGGACTGATGCCGGAGGATGAGTACGATCTGGCTGGCTTTGCTGTAGGAATCGTGGATGAGAAAGATATCATCACCGGTGCGGACCTTAAGGCGGATGATGTGCTGATTGGCATGGCCAGCTCCGGCGTTCATTCCAACGGTTTTTCTCTGGTAAGGAAGATTTTCCGCATGAACGAGGAGACATTGAATACATATATCGATGAGTTGGGAACCACACTGGGAGAGGCACTTCTTGCTCCGACCCGCATCTATGTGAAGGCATTAAAGTCCATCAAGGATGCAGGTGTTCGCGTAAAGGCCTGCAGCCATATTACCGGTGGCGGCTTCTACGAGAATGTTCCCCGGATGCTTCCGGAGGGCAAGCATGCCGTCATTGAGAAGAACAGCTACCCGGTTCCTCCAATCTTTAACCTGATGGCAAGAGAGGGAAATGTGGAGGAACACATGATGTATAACACCTACAATATGGGACTCGGCATGGTGCTTGCGGTAGATCCTGCTGATGTAGACAAGACCATGGCAGCCATCAAGGCAGCCGGAGATACTCCATATATTGTCGGGAAGATCACCGACGGAGAGAAGGGTGTAACATTATGCTAAAGATTGCAGTATGTGTATCCGGAGGAGGAACCAACCTGCAGGCCATCATGGATGCCATCGATGACGGAATCATTACCAATACGCAGATCTCTGTTGTCATCAGCAACAATCCGGGTGCCTATGCCTTAGAGCGGGCGAAGAAGCACGGTGTAGAGGCCATCTGCATCAGCCCGAAGGATTATGCGTCCAGAGAAGCCTTCAACGAAGACTTCTTACGGCAGCTGGACAGCTACCGGGTGGATCTGGTGGTGCTGGCAGGATTCCTTGTGGTCATTCCGGAGCAGATGATAGAGAAATACAGGAACCGGATCATCAACATTCATCCGTCCCTCATTCCATCCTTCTGTGGTAAAGGCTATTATGGACTGAAGGTTCATGAAGGAGCTCTTGCCCGCGGTGTCCGCGTCACCGGCGCCACCGTCCACTTTGTAGATGAGGGAACCGACACCGGCCCAATCATTTTGCAGAAGGCTGTGGAGATTGAAGAGGGAGACTCCCCGGAAATCCTCCAGCGCCGCGTCATGGAGCAGGCCGAGTGGAAGATCCTTCCAAAGGCCATCGACCTGATTGCAAACGGCAGGGTCTCCGTAATAGATGGCCGGGTACATATTTCGTAACTGACAGATCGGCAATCACGCCAATAGTCACGGCGATTGCCGGGCAAAAAGGAGAAAGAACATGAAAGTACTAGTAGTAGGAAGCGGCGGCCGTGAGCACGCCATTGTCACAAGTGTGGCAAAAAGTCCCCGTGTAGATAAAATATACTGTGCCCCGGGCAATGCCGGAATCGCTGCTCTTGCAGAGTGTGTTCCTATCGGAGCCATGGAATTTGATAAGCTTGCAGCATTTGCAAAGGAAAATGCCATTGATTTTACCATCGTAGGAATGGACGATCCGTTAGTCGGCGGTATCGTTGACATATTTGAGGCAGAAGGTCTTAAAGTATTTGGTCCAAGGAAAAATGCCGCAATTCTGGAAGGCTCCAAAGCATTTTCCAAAGATCTGATGAAGAAATACCATATTCCGACCGCTGCCTATGAGAATTTTACGGATCCTAAGGAAGCTCTGGAGTATCTTGAGACAGCGAAAATGCCCATTGTGCTGAAGGCAGACGGTCTGGCGCTGGGAAAAGGGGTTTTGATCTGTAACACCTTAGAGGAAGCTAAAGATGGTGTCCGCACGATCATGGAGGATAAGAAATTCGGCAGCGCCGGTAATACCATGGTTATTGAAGAATTCATGACCGGACGAGAGGTGTCTGTTCTTTCTTTCGTAGACGGAAAAACAATTAAGATCATGTCTTCGGCACAGGATCATAAGCGTGCAAAGGATGGCGACCAGGGCTTAAATACCGGTGGTATGGGTAACTTTTCTCCGAGCCCGTTTTACACAAAAGAAGTTGATGATTTCTGTCAGAAGTATATTTATCAGCCAACGGTAGATGCTATGGCTGCAGAGGGAAGGCCCTTTACCGGTGTCATTTTCTTCGGTCTGATGCTGACGGAGGATGGCCCCAGGGTGTTAGAGTACAATGCGAGATTTGGAGATCCGGAGGCTCAGGTGGTACTTCCCCGCATGAAAAACGATATTATAGATGTCATGGAGGCATGTGTGGATGGCAGACTTGACAGCATTGATTTACAATTTGAGGACAATGCGGCAGTCTGTGTGGTATTAGCTTCTGATGGTTATCCGGTTTCCTATGAGAAGGGATACCCCATTTCCGGATTGGAAAGCTTTGACGGCAGGGATGACTACTTCTGCTTCCACGCGGGAACAAAGTTCGATGAGAATGGCCGCATCGTGACCAATGGTGGCCGTGTCCTGGGCATTACCGCCACTGGAAAGGATTTAAAGGAAGCGAGAAAAAAGGCCTACGAAGCAACCGAATGGGTTAATTTTGACAACAAATATATGCGCCATGATATCGGAAAGGCAATTGACGAAGCATGAAAAAAGGCATTATTTTTGACATGGACGGAACACTCTGGGACTCCGCACCGGAGGTCGTGGAATCCTGGAATGAGGTAATCCGTCAGAGCGGCTATCAGCGGGAACCATTAACCGCAGAGGATATGCAGTCTGTAATGGGCAAAACCATGGATGTAATTGCAGATATCCTCTTTGCAGATCTGCCTAAAGAACAGCGTATGGAGCTGCTGGCCCGGTGTGGGGATCATGAGAACGAGTATTTAAGGGAGCACGGGGGGACTCTGTATCCCAAAATTCGTGAAACCTTAGAAACATTGAAAAAGAAATACCATTTATATATTGTCAGCAATTGTCAGTCGGGTTATATTGAAGCGTTTCTGGACCATTACAAACTGCATGATCTGATTGAGGATATCGAGTGCTACGGCAATAATGAGAAGTCCAAAGGTGAGAATATTGCACTCCTTTACCAGAGAAACGGACTGGAGGATGCAGTGTATGTGGGGGATATTCAAGGGGATTACGATTCCAGCCGGCAGGCGGGAATCAAGTTTATTCACGCGGCATACGGCTTTGGCTCGGTCAGTCAAAAGGTGCCAAAGATTAATTGTTTTGAGGAGTTGATTGAGGAAGCTGACAGGGTTCTTGGTTAAATCTCTGGGGCAATGGGGATGAGGGTATGGAAAAGAATAAGAGGGTTGAAAAGGAAAATGGCAAACTGCTAAAGATGATCGTGGAACAGAATCACGAGAAGATTCTGGATTATGATGCTGCAACCGATGAGGCGTTGGTATATAAGATCGTCGATGGACAGTTTGTCACGATATATCAGATTCCGGGTTATCTTCATGATAAACAGGTGGGAGAGGTTTTTATTACGCCGGAGGACAAGAAAAGATATCAGAGGGCAGTTCGCGCGTGCATGAAGAAACCAACCCATACAGTGGTAGATGCCCATTTCTTTGAAAAGGGGAAAAAGCCGGAATGGCACCGATTTTATCTGGTCAGTGTTGCAGGAGCGGATGGAAGCATTGAGCGTATTGTGGGGCGTTTCATTTCTGTTCACAAGGAAAAGGAACAGAATGAGAAAATAAGGAGGCAGGCAGAAATTGATGTCCTCACCAATGTGTATAATCACATGGCCTTTGAGGAGATTTGCCGGAAATCCATTCACAGCTGTAAATCCAACGCCATCTTCCTTATGCTTGATATTGATGATTTTAAGATGATCAACGATACCCAGGGCCATGCTGTGGGAGATCTGGTGCTCAACCAGACGGGAGAAATTCTAAATTCCATGATCAGCGACAGAGGTGTGGTGGGTCGTTTGGGCGGTGATGAGTTTGCTGCTTTTGTTTGGAATTTTTCGGACCGCAGTGAGATGGAGGAGTTCTGCGAACGCTTAAAGAAGAAACTGAAAACCATTATTTTCGATATGGAATACTGTGCCTCCATGGGAGTGAGCGTCCTCGGAAGTCGAAGCATGAATTTTCAGGATCTCTATTATGAGGCAGATCAGGCTGTTTATGAGGCAAAGCGAAGAGGAAAGAACCGTATCATTTTTTATCAGGACGTGGAGCAGGTCCTTGGACAGCAGGCCCAGACGGCAGCACTTCGGCTGGCAGCACCGGTTGCCGGAAATGCCCAGGATATTTTGGAGAGGCTGCAGCAGTGTCTGGATCTGATCGTTTCAGAATCCTACGATAACGGAGTGCAGAGCGTTCTTTTTTCTCTTGTCGAGTTTTTTGATGCCGATTATGTCACTCTGGTGTATGGGCAGAGGGACAATATCTTTTTCCAGAGGGAGAGCCACAAGGAAAGTGCCAGAGAAATGGCTGCGAGAGTTAAGAGGGTGTTTGACGAGGGAAAGCTCAAACCCTTGATGGATTTTGTGGTGAATGCCGGTGAACTTCGTGTGGAAAATGTGATCAGCCTTTATAATGATCACAGAAAGCTGTATGATCTTTTGACTTCCGGACGTATCTGGTCATTAGCGGCTTCCGCCATCTGTGAGCAGGATGATCATGCCTGTGCACTGTTTGTTCTGAATCCGAGAAGACATTTTGAGGAGACGTCCATCCTTCACATGATTGAGTCCTACCTGCTGCTGAGAATCCTGCACGATCATCTGATGGAGAAACAGGAATATGACAGGACTCATGATAAGCTGACGGGACTTTGGAACAGATCCAGCTATACCCAGTGGACCAAGGAAAACAAGAACCGCGTTTTTGAGTCTTTTGGCGTACTGACAACGGATGTGATTCACCTGTCGGAGATCAATAAGCAGTTTGGCTATTTTAATGGTAACAAAAAGCTGGTGGAGGTTTCTGATATCCTGACAAGAATCTGCGGTGCGTATCGCTGCTTCCGTTATGATGAGGATGAAATGTTAGTGATTTGCCCGGACATTGCAAAGAGAGATCTGGAACTTTTGGTGTCTCAGGTCAGGCATGAACTGGATGACCTTGAAATCGGAGTCGCCCTTGGCTATAGCTGGAGCAGCCATCCGCGGATTCGGGCACAGATTACAGAGGCTGAGGTGGTCATGAACAATGACAAGCTGAAGCTGATGCACGGATCGGATCTGACGAAGCGAATGGAACAGAGCGTGATTGACGAAGTAACGGATCTGATGAACCGGGGTAAATATCTGGTTTATCTGCAGCCGAAGGTTAATATCCATACCAGCAGGACGGAAGGAGCAGAGGCTTTGGTCCGTCAGATCGACGATGAGCTTGGAATTGTAGGACCGGGGGTATTTATTCCCATTCTTGAGCGTTATAATCTGATACATATGATTGATCTTTATGTGCTGGAGGAGGTATTTAAATATCAGCAGGAGCAAATGGAATTAGGTCATCGGACCATCCCGATTTCCGTTAATTTCTCCAAGATGACCATCCTGTATCCCGAGCTGGTGGAACGGGTGAAGGCTTTGACGGAAAAATATGATATTCCGACGGGCCTGATTCATATCGAGGTGACAGAGACCATCGGAGATATGGATCATGTGGTGATTGAGGATGTGGCTAATAACCTGAAGCAGCTTGGTTTCAGGCTCTCCATGGATGATTTCGGAAGCCATTACTCCAATCTGTCCGTGTTGATCCAGTATGACTTTGATTCGGCAAAGATCGATCGTTCCATGGTGATGGAGATCACCAAAAATCAGAAGAGCAGAATCGTGCTGGACTATATGACTTCCCTGATCAATGATCTTGGCATTCACTGTATTGTGGAGGGCATTGAGACGAAGGAACAGGTGGAAATTCTTAAGAAAACAAAGGCAGAGATGATTCAGGGCTTTTATTTTGGAAAGCCGGTACCCAAGGAAGAGTTTTATGATGCCTTTATGGGTGAAAATGTGATGGAAGACTAAAATCATAATGCAAATTTAGATCCCTGCGGATGGACCGCAGGGATTTTTCTTACAAATTTCTGAAGAATTCACGAAAGCTGTTGTACATGGGATTTCTTTTTCCTACAATGATAAGGAGTTGTGAAGGAAAGAGGGGATAGGTGGTTATGAAGGAAAAGATTTTAATCGTGGATGATGAGCGGGAGATCGCGGATCTTGTGGAGCTGTACCTGCAGAATGAAGGTTATGAGATCTGTAAATTCTACAATGGCAGGGAGGCATTGGCCTGTGCGAAGAGGGAGGAGATGGATCTGGCTATTCTGGATGTGATGCTTCCTGATATTGACGGCTTTACCCTTTTAAGGGAAATTAGAAAGGAACATTTTTATCCAATCATCATGCTGACGGCTAAGGTCCAGGAGAGGGATAAAATCGACGGGCTGACCATGGGCGCAGATGACTATGTGACAAAGCCTTTTCATCCGGTGGAACTGGTGGCGCGGGTGAGGACA
Organism: uncultured Lachnospiraceae bacterium; assembly: GCA_945949045.1. Lineage (GTDB taxonomy): Bacteria > Bacillota > Clostridia > Lachnospirales > Lachnospiraceae > Roseburia. The sequence goes on along the minus strand of CAMFDG010000019.1, from coordinate 4,716 downwards.
CAGCTTCGGCGCTACAAACAGTACAATAGACAGGACAGGCAGATTTCTGGGGACAAGCCCCGGGAATACAATATAAAGGGCCTTCATATTGTGAAAGAGTCGCATCACTGTACCTGGAACGAGGAGGAACTGGCATTAACGCCTATGGAATTTAAAATCCTCTGGTATCTATGCGAGCATCAGGGAAAGGTGGTCTCCTCGGAGGAATTGTATGAGGCCGTCTGGGGAGAGAAATATCTGGACAGCAATAATACGGTGATGGCCCACATTGCGAGAATCCGGGAAAAAATGCATGAGCAGGCAAGAAATCCCAAACTGATTCAGACGGTCTGGGGCGTAGGATATACAATAGAGTAAATTTTGCATGGGCCGATGTTCTAAGAGGAGGAATACATGAAAAAAAACAGTCTGATTCATAAACTGGCAGGTGAGTATCTGATCTGTCTTTTCGGGGTACTGTGCGTTCTGCTTTCTGTGGTGTACATCATGCTGGAAATTTGTAATAGCAGAATATGGTATGGAACGGAGTTTTTATATCCCCTTTTGCATCTGATTCACACCAATCTGGGGGAGGTCATTGCCATTGTCTGCCTGACAGGCTGGCTCTTTGTGACGATTATTTTTGCCGTGCGGATGTGGCTGTACTTGCGGGAGGTGGTTCGGGCTTCGGAACAGATGGCACTTCATACAGAGGTCCCGGTGAAGATGAGCGGGCATTTAAAGGAGGTACAGGACGAGTTAAACAGTGTGCGGGAGCTTGTTCTTCAAAACGAGAGGAAGGCAAAGGAGGCGGAGCAGCGGAAAAGCGATATGATCGTTTATCTGGCTCACGACCTGAAGACGCCTTTAACCTCTGTGATCGGATATCTGACGCTTCTTAAGGATGAGCCTGAGCTTACTTCTGAACTTCGGGCCCGATATACAGGGATTGCTTATGACAAGGCCCAGAGGCTGGAGCAGTTGATCAATGAATTTTTTGAAATCACCAGACTGAACCTGACTACGATGGAACTGAATCGAAGTAAAATCAATTTCAGCCTTCTGCTGGAGCAGACGGCCAATGAGTTTCTGCCGTTACTGGAGGAAAAAGGATTGACCTGGGAGCTTTCCATTGAGCCGGGGATATTCATTGTCTGTGATCCGGATAAGCTTGAGCGGGTATTTGACAATTTGATCCGCAATGCGATTTTCTATTGTTATGAGAAGAGCAAGCTGAAACTCTCTCTTTCCCGCAGAGATGAATATGCCTGGGTTCGTATGGAAAATTGCGGCAGAACTATTTCGAAGGAGAAGCTTTCCCATATTTTCGAACAGTTTTACCGGCTTGACGATGCTCGTTCCACCGACACCGGAGGAGCAGGACTGGGTCTTGCCATTGCAAAGGAAATTGTGGAGCTGCACGGCGGGCACATTGAGGCGGAGAGCGAGGAGGAGAAGATCCGTTTTTTGGTTTGGCTGCCTGTTTTTCATGATAATCAATCATTTTCAACAAGTAATCGCATGCCGGATATCCCTTGTACGGGTGAAAAATGAGAAATGTGAAAAACACCCGTACACTATGGGGATGCAGTACGGGCGAAAAATAAGAAATGAGGAAAACACCCGTACACTATGGGGATGCAGTACGGGCGAAAAATAAGAAATGAGGAAAACACCCGTACATTATGGGATGCAGTACGGGTGAAATTTCAACAGAGAAAGTATGACCGCCGCTCCTTAAGATTTTTATAAGAAATTCGCAAGAGAATACAAAGAGTTGAAAAACTGCTTTCTGGTATAATGAGAATATGAGAAATAAAGAGATGAAAAGTAACGAAACAGATGCAAAAAATCATTATGGAAAGGCAGTATGCAGGATAACAGTATGAAAGGAAACAGCAGAAGAATAAAACAGAGAAGAAAAAGAGGAATACGCCTGCTGGCGCTGGCAATCCTTCTGATCTGCGGGATCCGTCTTTTGGGGTGGATGTCTGAGGGAAGCAGTGGGAAGCTGGGGAATCTTACCTGGCAGGAATCCGGGGTTCCGGCAGGGTATATTGATGAAGAAGATGCCAATCTGGTAAAACCGCAAAAGCGCTCGGAAAATGAGGTTAGGAGCTATATAAAGAAGCTTGCGAAAAAGGATAAAGCATATAAGGAAATTTATGAAAATTATGATGCCTATCCGGAGCAATTATTGGCGGCTCTTTGCAGTAACCCGGAGATGATTGACTTTGTGAAGGATTATTCGGATGCAGCCCACGAGGTTCAGGGGGGCTTTACGAGGGCAGAAAGGAAAGAAAAGCTGCCTCTTTTGATTCAATGGGATGAACGCTGGGGTTATGCACCTTATGGAAACAGTAATGTTGGCCTGTCGGGTTGTGCACCCACCTGCCTGTCTATGGTCGTTTTAGCGCTTACAGGTGATACGTTGGCAACGCCGGATCAGATTGCCGCCTTTGCAGCAGAGCATGGCTATTATGAAGAAAATACAGGTACCTCCTGGATCTTCTTTACACAGGGGTGTGAGCATTTTGGGGTTCATGGACAGGAAATCAGCCTGGATGAGGGGGTCATCCGAAAACATTTACAGCAGGGAGAACCTGTAGTCTGCAGTATGCGGCCGGGTGACTTCACCAGTGGTGGTCACTTTATCGTGCTGGCCGGGGAATCGGAAGATGGCAGAATTATTGTCCATGATCCCAACAGCAGAAAACGGTCGAAGGTGCTGTGGGATTATGAGACGCTGGAGCCACAGATTAAAAATCTATGGTCCTTTTCAAAATAAAGAGAAGACAAATGATTATGCCAAAGGATCGTTCCCCGCTTGCGAGTTCAGCGGGGAATCGATTTTTCTACACACAACGCACCCCATCCGGTTTGGGGATTGGGATAAGTATCTGCAAAGGGGAGGCGTTTGGCCCCGCGGATCAGGTAAGCCTTCATTTTTTCTCCATAGAGGAAAGGGTCGTTTCCATTCAGAATGCCCCATTGCATCAAAAGGGCACAGCTTCCACTGACAAAGGGGGTGGCCATGGAGGTGCCACTGCGGCTCTCGTAGGATCCACCTGCGGCTGTGCTTGTGATATCGACGCCGGGGGCCACCAGATCCGGTTTGATCTGGTTCGTATTCCAGGTAAATCCTCTGCCGGAAAAAGCTGCGGGCGTGTCGGTGTGGGCATCGTAGGCACCCACAGTAATGACATTTGCGGCCGTGGAGGGAATCGTCAGGGTTGTATCTGCGGTCGGAGTCAGAAACTGTGTCATCAGTCCCCGCATGGCGCCGGCCGGCATCCAGAGGTCATAAATTCCGTCGGCAACAGTTTGGGCGGTTAACACCACGGTCCAGATGCCGGAGGGAAGATAGCGTTCCGTTGGCAGAAAGTCCAGATAGATTTCCTGAAAAAGGCTGTAGGGGGAGGGCTCTCCGTAGTAGGAAAGAAGCTGTGTGCCCGGCAGAGGGAAGCGAAAGCTCCCGGGAGCGTTAGATAGAAAAACGGGAGAATTCCCCGCGGGGGGCAGTATGGAAATGCGGATGTCATCCCAGTAATTCTTCCAGAGCTGTATGGAGAGAGAGGATTCGTAATCTCCAATAGAAAATTCCTGCCTCCGGGTTTCTCCGGTGGAGAGTGTTCCACCGGTATGACCGCCGTTGCTTCCCTCGTTTCCGCTGCCGGCAACAATACTGATCCGCCCGAGGGTGGAGACATTGTCAAGGTAGGTTTCCAGAAGAGAAGTTCCACTGTGGCTTCCGTAGGTGTTGCCGAAGCTTAGGTTGATGACCAGGGGCAGATTCCGGCTGCTGGCATATTTTACGGAGAAATCTACGGCCTGCATGAGTTCTGTGGTGCTGGGAAAACTCTTCGGGGCAGGAGAGCCCAGCTTTACCACAAGAAGGGATGCTTCATAGGCTACACCCCGGTAGGCGCCATCTGACAGGCGGCCGTTTCCTGCAGCAATTCCCGCTACATGAGTACCATGTCCACTGATATCTGTACTGGGACAAAGGAGAACCCGCTCTTCGGGGCTTTTGGCATTGAGTGCGGCATCTATCCGCTCCCTTGAAAAGAGCGTGCCAATGGAATAACCCTCCGGAGGGAAAAAGTTTTTGGAGGGGTCCGGGGCGATGGTCTGGTCCCATAATGCAAGAATGCGTGTGCTGCCATCGGGATTCCTGAAATCCGGATGGGTATAGTCGATTCCGGAGTCAATTACCGAGATCAGGATTCCTTTTCCTGTCAGTGCGGTATAGGTATTTCTTTGAAGGGGTGTAATGCAGGAGGAACGCTTTCCGCTGATCAGTTCAAAGGTCAGCCGCTTGGGCTTTTCAATGTAAATAATCAGTGGGGAAGCAGCAATGGTGTCAATAGCGTCTTCGGGAAGTCTGACAATGGCATAATTTCCAAGAAGAAAGGTGATCTCATAATCCGGAAGATTTTCAGTTAAAGATTGTCTTGTTCCGCTGTAGAGAACGATAATTTCCCAAAGTCCTGCGGCAGTGGTTCCGGTGGAGAGAGTGGCAGAAGCGGCAAGCTCCTGTGGAGTTGCGTCCATTGCGGCACGGAGGGTCGGTTCAATTTTCTGGTTTTGCATTGTTTCATCCATTTATTTTCATTTCTGTTGTATTTTGATCAATACAACGCTAGCTTTTTTAGGTAAATCTATGTATAATATTTTTGTATTATGATATAAGGGTCAAAAGTCAGAAATCGTTCCTGCTTGCAGGAAAAGAGTTCT
>CAMFDG010000018.1 GCA_945949045.1 uncultured Lachnospiraceae bacterium | reverse complement strand
AACAACCTCAATGACAGATGGCCAGGTCAATGTAACGTCCTTAAAAATCGGAATTCCTAACACCTTGCCCCCGGCATTCTGGAAGCACTTCATTCCCGGAAGCGTTCCGCTTAAAATAACGGCTCCCACAATCATTACCATAAAGATCACGTTGTGAAGTCCATTGATCTTAAAGGTTGTACTGGGCTTCGAGATATCCGGCCTCATGCCAAGTGCGATATCCCGCCGATATGCCTTCCGGTCAATAAAGTAAAATATCGTCAGCATGATCACCATATTAAAAAGAAGAACCGGAAACAGCTGCAGACTCCAGGTAAAAGGCACCCCACGCATAAAGCCCATCAGAAGAGGCGGATCCCCGATCGGCGTCAGGCAGCCACCCATATTCGAAATCAGGAAAATAAAGAACACCATAATATGGCTTTTATTTTTTCTCCAGGAATTCATCTGGATCATCGGGCGGACGAGAAGCATACTGGCTCCCGTGGTACCAATACAGCTTGACAAAAGAGTTCCAACTGCAAGAAGTCCTGTATTCATCCTCGGGGATCCCACAAAATCACCCTCCAGATTAATATTGCCCGACACACAGAACAATCCGAAGAGAAGAACAATAAACGTCATGTAATCGTTGATCAGACAATCCAGCACTGTCTCTGCCGCTTCTCCTGCTCCGAATTTCACAGCATAAGGAATGATAAAAAGCAACGACCATGCAAGAACTGCCCACGGACGGTTTTTCTCCCACCACTCCCCCTTCACGAGTGGAAGGATCGCGATACACAAGAGCAGCCCTGCAAATGGAATACATAGCCAAAGTGGTATATTTTCCATAACAACTACCTCCTTTTTTCTGTGTCTATTTTACACCCTGCTTTTCAAAAAAGATACCTGCTATTTGTTAGAATTTTAACAAAGTATTTGGTATTTTTTGGTCATAATTGTATTTCAAAGTCATATGTGAATATACTTGCAGTGAAAAGAAGCCAACCCATACGGGCTGGCTTCCTTTCGAGGAGTTTAGTTATGAAAATGTTTATTAAATAAAAAGGGAATAATGTAAAGGAATGTTTTCCGTTTACAAGATATAGTATATGCACAAATTGTGTCCATATTATGTCCTTTTTCAAAAACATTTCTAAAATTCCCATCAAAAAAATTTAGAATTGCTTAATATTTAGGGCAATGCCAGGAGCCTGCGGCAAAGTTCGATCCTTCCCGAATCGGTCAGACTGTTCTCAAACTTAATGACGCCGTGTCTGTCTGAGCTTTGCAGGAGTCCCTTCTCGCCCAGCCTGCGCCGCATTTCCCTGGCGGTTCCCTCACCGCCATCAAAAATTTTCACCCGGTCTCCAAGCACCCTCTGAATCTGACGTTTCACAAAGGGATAATGGGTACATCCGAGTACTGCCGCATCCACCTGATTGTCACTATAGGAATACAACAGATCCTTCAAATAGCTGTGGAGATCCTCTCCATCCAGATCTCCCCGCTCGATAAAATCCATAAGTCCCGGACAGGGAAGCGGGATGATTTCCGCTTCGTTCTCATAGCGTTCCATCAAATGATGAAATTTTTCCTCCCGGATCGTCATAGGCGTGGCCATCACAAGAACCCTCGGATATTCCATACATAGTACTGCAGGCTTTACCGCCGGTTCGATCCCCACGATAGGAATCTGCGGGTAAGTTTCCCTAAGGACCCGGACCGCTGCACTGGTAGCCGTATTACAGGCAACCACCAGTCCTTTCGCCCCCTGGGAAAAAAGATTCTCTGCACAGGCTATGGTAAGTTTTCTTACCTCCTCCTTAGGCCTTGTCCCATAGGGAGCGTTCTTCGAATCTCCCATATAAATATAGTCCTCACTCGGCATGATCTTAATCAGTTCCCTGAGGACACTGACTCCTCCAACCCCGGAATCAAACACCGCAATTGGCTGTTCTTTGTGTAAATTATTGTTCACTTCTTCGTGTCACCTTCTGTTTATATTTCACCTCGACCGCATCCAGATAATCGGAATCCGGTTCAAATTTAATCAATGTTGTATTTCCTGCCTGTTGGATCACTGCACAGTAGATGCTATGCTCCTTTTGGCGGGAAGAATAATCCTTCACTTTCACCTGATTGTCATTCTCATAGCGGTACACACTCCGATCCCCTGAAGGCGCAATCAAAACCACATCCTCCATGGAATAGCTTCCAAGCTGCTTTCTCCTGCTCTTATTCATAACCCGGGCAAAGTGAAGCTCTCCATCAAAATAGGAATACTCATACTCCTTATAGGAACGGAAGGTAAGAAAATACCAGATGACCGCAAATATAATTCCGATCAGAAGTGCTGCCGGCATCACACAGGTCAGCAGCAGAAAAATAACCGCCAGCACCAGGGTGAGAACAGCTGCAGCTATCGTACCTGCAGACCTCTTTACCGGTACTATCACATAAACTTCCTTCATATTCATTCTACTCCTTTATCTGAAATACCACTATTATAACGTAATTTGTATGTTTTTTCCACAATATTTTCATATTATTCTTGACATCTGCACCCTCTTCGGGTAAAATAAACCATGTTCCGCGTAAGAGAGTTCGCGAACAGGATTATCATCCCGCCTAGTTAGCTCAGTTGGTAGAGCAGAGGACTGAAAATCCTCGTGTCTCTGGTTCGATTCCGGAACTAGGCATTAATATGCGGGTGTAGTTCAATGGTAGAACACCAGCCTTCCAAGCTGGATACGTGGGTTCGATTCCCATCACCCGCTCTATTTTTTTGAAGTCATGTGATTCATGGCTTCTTTTTTATTCTGCATAAAAAAACCACCACGCGAAGCTAATTTCTCGCGCAGCGGTTCTTTGCGTATGATCAATCTGCAAATAAAAATTAGAATAAATTTACATTTCCTGTAAATTTGCCGTTGTTCACAACATAATATGCCTTTCCATCCTCAGGCTTAACATATATATCAAGATTACGAATGCATCCGGCTCTATGACCCTCTGCAACAAACTGAGCCTTAATCTTATCCTCAAGAGATCCAAGATCTGCTTCTCCGTTGTCACCAAACTGTAAGGTTACGGTTGTCTTTGCAGGCTCCTTCTCCTTCTTAGCCGGAGCTTTCTTAACAGCCTTCTTCACAGCGGTCTTTACTTCCTCTGCCTTTGTCTCAACAGCCTCTGCAGTCTTCTTTGCTGCGGACTCCGTTGTCTTAGCAACAGCCTCAACGGTCTCCTCAGCCTTCTTTACAGCTTCCTTCACTGCAGGCTTAACCTCTGCTGCCTTTGCCTCTGCTGCCTTTGCTGCCGGCTTCACCTCAGAAGTCTTTGCTGCGGTTGTTTTTGCAGCAGAATTTACAGCTGCATTTGTTTTCTTTCTTGGTCTTGCCATAATACGCCTCCTAAATGACATTTAAATTATTCACATACTAAAAACTTCTCAATTGCATCAAGTGCTTCCTCTTCATCGGCGCCTTCTGTAACAATGTCCACAGACATTCCCTCCGAAGGATTAAAGGCCATGATTCCCATAATGCTCTTTGCATTAATACTATGATTGTCGCTCTCCAAAGTAATCTTGCTGTCAAATTTGCATGCAACCTGAACAAGCTCTGCAATTGGATTATCATGTTCCTTGGAAACATCAGAAACAATTACCTTTTTCTTACTCATAAGCTCTCCCTTTCCCACTCTGTATAACATCCAAGAAAAATATATATCACTTCTAATTTAAATGCAATACAGGAAGTTTATTTCTGTTAAACTTTAACGAAGGAAACCTTCGGTTTTTCGCAGAATTGTTCAATTTCACAATGAAAATTACGGTAAAACATAGGTAAAATCACTGTTCCAGATAGGTAAAATAAATGTTACCTGCCTCGGAAAACCATTCATCTGCCTCCTTCAGGCTCTTGGATTTCACGGACTCTGATGCCGGGTCAAAATAATAGATCCGTTCTGCCGTGTATCCATTCACGAGCACCGCAGAATCCGTTCCCGTCATAGCAACCACAGGACTTCCGCTGCTGACATAGAATAAGATTTCTTCCACCGTGCATCCGGATATGTCGAGAACCAGGCAGTCCTTAAGCTCCTGCTCCATTATGCTCTTCGGTGTCATTCCCCGACCGGTCAGATCTTTCACGCAGACTCCGGCTCCTTTATATTGCAGCAAAGCGCTTACCGACTGCACCACGCTGGAAGAGCCGCGGTCATCCTTTGCTGCCTGAATTCCTGAGAACGCATTCTGTGCGGATTTGCGGGCGCGCATCCAGATATACTGCTGCGAGGCATCAACAACGATGCCCATATTTTCGTTGGCACATACAATAGCATCTGAAATGCTCTCCGTCGCAAGGATGACATCTCCCTTCTTATATACATAAAACAGTTCCTGATTATTTCCATCATTCAGGGAAAGCGTCCGCGGCGTCTCCAGCAGGACCTCCTTGGCAGTAATCATTTTGATTTTCCCATCATCAGCCGGTTCACTCAGCAGGAGCTGGTACTGTGTTTCCCAGATATCCGTGGCTGTTGAAACAACTGAGATCTTTTCATTTGTATCCGCCTCACGATTCATAATCGAATCCGTTCCGTAAGCGAGATAACGCCCATCCCGCTTCCTTACAAGCTGCACCGTAACGGTGTAATCCTCCACCTGGATGGATTCGATTTTCCCCTTTTGAGGCCGATATTCCTTTAGGATTTTTCCTGAGTTCTCCCTGGCACCCATAATTTTCAGATAATCCATCGGAAAAACCGTATTACCTGCGGTGGTGACGATCACCTGTTTCTTCTGAGCTGCTCCGTATATAAAATCATCATCAATAAAGCCCAGCGGTCGTAAATAGTATTTCTCCCCCTCCGTAATCTCCTGAACCGATCCATCATTCAAATCCATCAGGTGAAGTGACGTGCTTTCATACTCCGCCTCAGAATCCACCCAGGCAAAATACTGGTTGGATTCTGATATCTCGTAGCAGCTCTCCGTCAGATTCTTGACAACAATTCTGGGCTTATGGGTTCCCAGGTCAACCTGGTACAGATTCTGATCCATGATCAGATAAAGAATGCCCTGTTCATTCACATATAAAAGTTGTCCCATCTGTGCCTTTAAAACTTCATAGGATTGTTCAGAAGGGATGAAAACTTCCTCCTCAACAGTATGAACAATTCCGTCGTAATGATACACGGCGGTTCCCACTTCCCCTTCATGGGTTCCCCGGTTCATGTACCCATAAACAACAAAATCCACACTGCCTGCCTCATCTACACGGGCAATCTTGATATCGTGCTGATCCCAGTTTTCTCTCTCATCGATTCCCTCCGTTCCCCGGAAGCTGAAGACCTGGACGATCTTGTGATTCACACGGTCAAAGCACCAGAGTTCTCCCTCCTGTACAAAGGCGACCACGTCACCGGCCTCACTGATGGAATACTCGATCCGGGGATCCCGAATCCCAAGCTGAATTCTGTTACTGTCAGAGATAAAGGAATCCTCTCCCCGGAAAATACGGTTCATAGTACGCTCAAAATTGAGTACATACATTCTGGTATCCGTCATTCTCAGGCGATAATATTCCTCAATATTATAATAGGCTGTATTTCCCTCACTGTCTTTTCCCGTCACCACATATTGAAGCGTAATGACATTATAGGAATCATTAATTTCTTTAAATGAAGCATTGGCCTTTCCGATTTTTTCCGGTTCAAAATCCGCCCAGGTAATCTGTCTTAATGTACTTCCCAGATCAACATACTGCAGCGAGGTGGCGTCCGAGGTGGCAGCATCCATATATTTTGAAATAAACTGCTGTGCATCCTCCCGAAAGGTGTATTCATGAAACTGCAACGCAAAATCCATGCACTCTTTCGTATAGCAGTCCGTGGTCTGGATCAGCCTGGTGTAATAGTACAGTTCTTTTTTCCCGGAAATAAGCGTCAGAACCAGTTCATATTCCTCATCCTCACCCAACAGGTTCTGGATCGCCAGCTGTGCCCGGATGGTCTGACTTTTTTCCTCCAGATCAGAGATTTCGTTTCTGGCCACCAGGCGGCTGCCATCCAGGCTTCGAATCTCATACTGTAGGCTGTCAATCTTTCTTCCAAAGGTGGAAATGGAAATAGGCAGAATCCGTTCATCATCCACCGGAACAATACTGTCCCGCATTGATGGCACGTCCATTTTATTCACATAAGCATGCAGCTGGGCAACACTGTTATTCCCCTGATAGCATCTTACGATCGGCAGAGTTGCCTCCTTCATGGTGGTTGTAAGATCCTGATTATCCTGATTGGTCGTTATACAAAATACAATCAGTGCTGCCAGAAACAGCACTGACAGCACAATTGGTTTCACAATTTTTCTGTTCATTTCACTATCCTTCTCTGTACCATCTCCTACAGCGTCGATGATGGCAGCGTCTCCTGTAAATTCCAGTGCCAAAAAGGACTCCCACCATACTGCAGAGCCAGCTGTCACTACAGCTTTTTTCCGGATGTCCGTGTGGTCGTTCTCCTGAAATTGCCATCGGAACCATGGCAAAATAACTCTGCTGTGCTCTCATGCCCTCCGGCGGCTCTGCTTCAGGCTCCATTTTACTTTTTACCTGCTGGTAAAGTTCCTCAAGTTCTTCCTGCATCATAAGACGATCCGGTTCCTCATCATAGATTCTGCTGCCCTCATAATCCAGTTCATCCAGTCTTTGCTCCACAATCTCCATGACTTTTTTCGTCTCAGCCGGGAAATAAGACTGCATCCGGTCCAAATCCTTCTCATACTCCATTTCTGTGAGATACACATTTCCGGCAGGATACATCATATAAAACGGCATCTTCGGGTAAAATGCATTTTGATCTTCCAAGCGCATACTCCAACCTGTTATTCAGTATAGATTATGCAGCCCTGCCAGCTTCGGTTACTGATTTTCTTCCTGCTCCTGAGGCTCTGTGTCTGTCACATAATCCGTACTCACATAGCCCTCCTGACCGGCAAAGGATACCTTCACCCAGCCCTCTTCCTCTCCGAGAAGCTCCAATCTGGCCCCTTCAGCAAGAACCGTCAGAACCTCCGAATCTGTACTGGGCTCAGAACGCAGATTTACCGTTGTACTCGTCCATAAAAGCTGAACAAATTCCTCTTCTTCCGACTGTTCTGTCCCAGGATTCTCTGTAACAGGCGGCAGCGCAGGATTAACGTTCTCCGAAATCTGGCTTTCCGTCTGCGTCTCCTGAGTATTCTTATGATTTCGGACAAACCGCTCCCTGATGTGGACCACTGCTGCAGCAATCGCTGCAATAAGCAGCAGACAGATCAGTGCAAAAATAACCCTCGCAATAATTACGTCTTTTCTATGGCTTTTTTTCATCCTTAGTATCTCCCCTGTAAATGTTATTTATTGTCTATTCAGCCCCCCTCCTCATATATGGGGAGGGGGTTCTGAATAGTTATCTTTTATTTATTCTATCACGTAATGCCAATAATAACAAATAACATTTTTCTGAATATTTAATACCCCAGCATCAACTCCTCCACTGTGACAAATTCGTATCCCTCCTGCCTAAGTTCATCGATCGCCGTAAAAGCCGCTTGTACGGAAGATCGTGAAGCATCGTGAAGAAGGATAATACTTCCGTCCTTCACCTGAGAAAGGATTCTCTGCACAACCGTTCCTGAATCCGTAGTTGCCCAGTCGCAGGGATCTACATCCCACAAGACTTCAATCATGGGAATCTGATCGTCCAATTCCTTTTTCCAGCATCCGTAAGGCGGGCGGATAAAATCCGGGTATTCGCCCGTCACCTGATAGATGGCCTCCTGTGTTTTTTCCACCTGCTGAAGCGCCTGTGCATCTCCAATCTGTCCGAAATTGACATGCTCATAGGAGTGTACGCCGATCAGATGTCCATCCTTATGAATATCCTTCACAATATCCGGATATTCCTCCACTTCAGAGCCCAACAGAAAAAACGTGGCTTTTACACCACGTTTCTTCAGTCCCTTCAAAAGCTCTTCTGTATAGTTCGGATTCGGCCCGTCATCAAATGTGATTGCGATCCGTTTCTTTTCCTCTGTATTCATATCCTGATACTCCGATACGCGCATGGCAGGTGTCAACATCGAAGACCGGTTTACCACAGCCCCGGCTGTGAGGCCTGCCACATACATCAAACACAATAAAACAAGCCGCAATACATTCTTTCTTCCCATACGATCCGTCTGACTCTGGATTCCTTATAGTTTATGCAGAAGTCAATGAAAATAAAACCAGGATCCTTTTCTACTTATTTGCTGTAGATGCGACGATCTCCATATCGCCCTCCAGAACTGCCTCACCGTATCCTGCCGTAAGGATCATGTGATCCCCTTTCTTTAACGCATGGCCATCAATACTTCCGTTTCCCTCCACAACGCTCATGATAAGGAATGGCTGATCCATGGTTATTTGCGCTTTTCCTTTCACATCCAGCTTAAATACACGATAGTACTCACAGCTGATCAGTTCATTCAGCTGATTTTCAACAGTCTTTCCAATATGGATCACACTATCCTCTGCCGGCTTTGCCGGAACCGTAATGACATCAAGGCTCTGCTTGACATGAAGCTCTCTTGGCTTTCCGTTGCTCAGTCTGTCATAATCATACACACGATAGGTAATATCACTGTTCTGCTGAGTCTCCAGCAATGTGAGTCCACCCTTGATGGCGTGAACCGTTCCCGGATCGATCTGGATGAAATCCCCCTTCTTCACCGGAATCTCACGAATCAGATCTGACCATCTCTTATTCTCTACCATGTCGACCAGCTCTTGTCTGGTCTTCGCATTATGTCCTACAACAAGCGAAGCATCCTCAGGACAGTCCAGAATATACCAGCATTCCATCTTTCCGAAGGATCCGTTCTCATGAACCGCTGCATAAGCATCATCCGGATGCACCTGAATGCTCAGGTCAGACTTTGCATCAATAATCTTGATCAGCAGTGGAAAACGCTCCCCCTCCAGTCCGCCGAACAGTTCTCTGTGCTCGTTCCAGAGTGTAGAAAGCTTCTGTCCCTGATAGGTTCCCTCAACGACAGTACAATCCCCGTTGTCATGGGCCGCAACTCCCCAGCACTCTCCGATATCATCGCCCTCTACCGAATATCCAAAGACATCACGCAGCTTCGTCCCACCCCAGATATTATGGGTGAACACCGGATTCAAAAATAGTATTTCTTTGCTCATGGAAAAAACTCCTTTCTATGTAAAGAGAACATTGGCAGCAATGCCACCAATGTTCTGTTTTATGCATATTTGATTAAAGGGAGAGTTCCCGACAGCATCTGACTGCCATCGGGAGTAAAAGAAAAAGAAACAATTATCTTCTGCCGATCTCGGTATCAGATACCGTTACGACACTGTGTTCCTTAATATAATCAACGATCTCATCCACCTTGGTAAAAGCAAGACCAACATAACTGTCTGCCGCACCATAGTAGATAGCAATCTTTCCTGACTCACTGTCATGAATGGTTGCACATGGGAAGCATACATTCGGTACAAAACCACGCTCCTCATACCACTCCTCCGGTGTCAACAGGAAATTCTCGCAACGATATTTCACGATGGAAGGATTGTCAATATCCAGAATTGCTCCACCGATGGAATATACATATCCATTACAGGTTCCGGTTACACCGTGGTAGAACAGAAGCCATCCCTCTGTTGTCTCAATCGGAGCAGCTCCGCCACCAATCTTAAGAGACTCCCACCACTCTGAGCCCTTGCCCATAACGTGTCTGTGCTTGCCCCAGTAAACCATATCCGGACTCTCGCTGACAAAGATATCTCCAAACGGAGTATGTCCACTGTCAGAAGGACGGGAAAGCATCATAAAGTTGCCATTGATCTTACGCGGGAAAAGAACCGCATTACGGTTGAATGGCAGGAACGGATTCTCAATTCTGGTAAAGGTCTTGAAATCCGTGGTCTTAGCCATACCAATTGCTGCACCATAGAAATCCTGGCACCAGATAATGTAGTAGGTATCCTCTACCTTCACCAGTCTCGGATCATATGCGTAAACCGGCATAAATGGCTTTCCATCCTCATCCACAAACTCGATTTTATTCTCATCAAAATTCCAATGAATGGCATCCTTGCTTCTGCCAAGATAGATGTACGGAATTCCGTTCACCTGCTCGCCACGGAACACGCCGATAAACTCTCCTTCATAAGGAACTACTGCACTGTTAAAGATACGTGCAACACCCTTTACCGGATTACGGCCGATAATCGGGTTCTCTGTGTATCTCCAGATTGGTGCATCATTAATACCTTCCGGTCTTTCCTGCCAAGGTACATTTGGTACCGGCGGAGTCAGCATTTTTACTGTGCTCATATTTTCCTCCTGTTTTCCCCTATTATTTTCCTTCTTTTTCCAGAAACTCTAAATTCTTCTTAATAAGATCACATCTCTGAGCTACGCACTCAACACTTCTTCCCGGATCCTTCGGCGTATTGAATACATAATCCACAAGACGATCAACCGTGGTGGTTGCCACGTGCATTCTTGTATCACTGGATGCGTAATAAATGAATACCTCGTTGTTCTCATTGACAACGGCACCGTTGGTAAATACAACGTTGGACACGTCTCCGACTCTCTCCTCGCCTCTCGGTCCGATGAGAAGTCCTGATGGCTCTGCAATGACCTTGGAAGGATCATTGAGGTCTGTTGCAAATGCATAGATAACATAACGCAGCCCGGCAGCTGTATTACGAACACCATGAGCGATATGGATCCAGCCGCGATCGGTCTTGATCGGAGGTGCACCTGCACCGTTCTTAGCCTCTGTAATCGTATGATACTTGCGAAGGCTTGTCATCTTCTCCTCATCGATCACTGCATGGGTAATGTCATCACACAAACCAAATCCGATTCCACCGCCGCTTCCGGTCTCAATGAAATCATCCATCGGACGGGTGTAGAACGCATACTTACCATCAATAAACTCCGGATGAAGCACAACATTTCTCTGCTGTGGGGAACGAAGAGTCTTTAAGTTCTCCAGACGCTCCCAATGTTTTAAATCCTTCGTTCTTACAATACCTGCTGCCGCAACAGCTGCAGACAGATCATTGACACTGGTATCCTTGCTCTCCGAGCAGAAGACACCATAAATATAGCCATCCTCATGCTGCGTCAGACGCATATCATAAACATTGGTTTCCTCCGGACACACATCATCCAGAAGAATCGGGTAATCCCAAAAACGGAAATTGTCAATTCCGTTGTCGCTCTCGGCAACTCCAAAGAAGGACTTGCGATCATTCCCCTCAATTCTTGCCACCAGATAATATTTGCCATTCAGGTAAATAGCTCCGGAATTCATGACAGCATTGATTCCGAGACGCTCCATAAAGAATGGATTCGTCTCCGGATTTAAGTCATATCTCCAAGTAAGCGGAATCATATCTCTTGTGAGAACCGGGTTCTCGTAGCGGTCAAAGACACCATTGTAAAAATCTGTCTTTGCATTCTTGCGGGTAAGCAGCTTCTCCTGCTTTTCCAATTCTACATAATACTTCTCATGCATATTACAATCTCCTTATCACTTCCATGCACATTCTTCCGTTATGATACGGGCACTTCCAGGGCTCTACGATCGGCTCACCCTCTACCGGTGATCCGTCCTGTCGAACCAGCCAGAACCACTCGGATCCATTTCTCGGATCGATGACATGATCTTTAATAAACTGCCACTCGGCCTCAGCCGCTTCTTTATACTCCACCTTAGAAGGATCCTTCTCATATCCATTCAGAAAACCGACAACAGTCTCGGCCTGAACCCACCATACACGGTTGGTATCTACTACGCCCTTATCACATTCATTGGAAAGAGAATGACCATCAAAAGCAACCTCGTAGATCTTTTTCGTCAAAGCCTTTGTAATCGGAGTCATCTTCTGTCTGTATGTTTCGTCGCCCAGAACATCCACCGTCCGATCCATCAGCCATGCTGTCTCAATATCATGACCATAGGAATGCAGATCAATAATGCTGTTATAGTTTTTGTCGAAAAAGACTTCCTGCCGTTCTAACTCAGAATTATACACCTTTTCAGCGAATGTGTCCATAATCCACTTCAGGCGTTCTTCCACTTCCTTATCCTTAGATACACGGTAAAGCTCTGTATATGCTTCCAGGACATGGAGCAGCGTATTCATCGTCTTTTCTGCAAGAACTCCGTTTTCAGACAGCTTCTCATTGGACTCCGGTTTGAAATCCTTGGTAAATGCCTCCAGATAGCCTTGATCGTCTGTGCATTTCTCCTCAATCATATGGAAGAGCTGAAATGCCAGATCAAGCGCTTCCCTCTTACCGGATGCTTCATAGTAAGAGGAAAGTGCGTAAATGCAAAATGCCTGGTTATAAGTATGCTTGGTCGTATCAAGCGGCGTTCCGTCATAGTTCATGGACCAGAAGATCCCGCCATTCTCAGAATCGATGCAATGATTCTTTAAAAACTCATATCCGTGATCTGCCTCATCCAAAAGACTCGGATCCTTAAGCAGCGTGTAAGCATTGGAAAAGAACCATGTAATTCTGCTGTTTAGAATGCAGCCCTTTTCCGCTTTCTTATTCAATTTTAGATCATAATCCATGTAACCGTAATACCCACCGAATTCATCATCCCTAAGGCTCTTCCAAAACGGAATAATCGCCGATACCAGATGATCTTTTACTTCCTCTTTCATACCCATAACTCATGCTTCCTTTGCTTATATTTTATTTAGCCCTTGACAGCTCCGGCTGTAATACCACTGTAGATCTGCTTCTGACACAGGATAAATACGATCAGTGCCGGAAGGAGAGAAATGATAACACCTGCACAGATCAGGTTGTACTGGCTTCCCATTGGTCCTACGAAAGTGTAGAGAGAGATTGCCATGGTACGGATCTGTTTATCCTGCAGATACAGCTGTGCTGCATAGTACTCGTTGTAAATACCTACACCCTTTAAGATACATGCGGTCACAATTGCCGGCTTCAGAAGAGGAAGAATGATCTTCCAGTAAATGGTCCAATAGGAGGCACCGTCCACAATGGCCGACTCATCCAGCGAAACAGAAATGTTTTCCATAAACTGAATAAAGATATAGATGGAAATTACATCCGTTCCACAGCTCATGATGATATATCCGTACAGGTGGTTTACCAGATGGAAAAAGGACATAATATTGAAGACCGTAACCTGCATTGCTACTGCCGGAAGCAGAGAAGCAATCAGGAAAAGGCTTCGAATGACTCCGTTACCCGGGAACTTAAAACGATCCAGAACATACGCAAGCTGGGTACCGATAATAACGGATACAATCAACACGCAGACCATGACAATTACCGAGTTGATAAATGCCCGTCCCATGTTGGCTGTCGTAAATGCTTTCACATAGTTTGAAAAATTCAAGAAACTGTGTGGAAGCTGCATAACACTTGTTGTCTGATACTCTTCCTGTGTTTTAAACGAAGTGATGACACAGGTAATAAGCGGAACAACTGCGCAAAGGGAGAAAAAGATCAAAACAAAATACTTAAGGACTCCCCAGACTACTGCACCGACCGAGATGTTTTTCCCGGATTTGCTCGTCATTGTTGCCATCTTTATTTACCCCCCTTCGCCATTGCTTTTCTGGCCCGTTTCTCTGCCTTCAGCCTTGCCTTCTTTGCCTTGTAGGACTCTTCATCAGAATCCGCCTCACGGAATACAAACTTAAAGAAGAGCTGCTGTAAGCCTGCACAAATCAAGATGATTGCCAGAAGAACCACGGCCATTGCAGAAGCAAGACCCACCTTCTGAGAGGTATGTGCAACCTTGTTCATGATTACGAAATAGGTTCCGGTTCCGTTTGCACCACCGGTGATAACGAACGGCTGCTCAAATGCACTTAAGGAACCTGTAATTGCCAGAATGATATTTAAGGTAACGATTGTCTTAATACTCGGCAGAATAATGTGTATAAACTGCTGAAATTTATTTGCACCATCCAGGTTGGCCGCCTCATACAGCTCTGCATCTACAGACATGATTGCTCCGATGAAGAGCACCATCATCTGTCCCATGTAACGCCATACAGACGTTGCAACCAATGACCAGTTGTTAACACTTGTATCCTTCAACCAGTATGGAAGATTTTCCAACTTAAAGCCACACCACTGTAAGATCGTATCGAACACGAATCCTCTGGTGTAGAAGAATTTGAAAATGAAACCGATTGCAATACCACTAATCAGGTAAGGGAAGAACAAAAGTCCCTTGAACAGATTGCCACCCTTTACCTTAAAGCTTAAGATTGTTGCAAGAAACAGTGCAATTACCAGCTGAATCAATGCACCAACGATGTAGTATAAGCAAAGTTTCAAAGCGCCGAAACAATCCTTTCGGTTGAACACATCGACATAGTTCTGTAAACCGACATATGTCCGTCTACCTGTATATTTCATTTTAAAAAAACTGAACTGTACCATTTTGCCAAATGGCAAATACGTAAATACAAAGAGCAGTAACAGCGGAATGATAATAAACGCCGCACAGATCAATGCCTGCTGACCTTTTCTGCTCTTAGCCCATTTTGCCAGATTAAACGGCTCTTTTTCCTTAACAGCAGCTGCCATAATGCCTTCCTCCACTTTTTCTGAAACATTGAGCCAAGAGAAATAACTCTTGGCTCAATAATTATATCATATTATTCTCACCTATGGAATAACAAATTATTCAGTAACTTCTACTCCTTCAGTCTCCTGAGCATCAGACCACTTCTGGTTCCACTCAGCCATGATATCATCAAAGCTCATGTCACCGTTTGCAGCATGCTCAATGATCTGCTGGATCTTGTCATTACCACCGTTGCTTATGTTCAGCTCGGAATCAGCATTTAATGCGTTCAGTAAATCTTCCTCACCTGAAACTGCCGGCTCATCAGATACGAAATCTACGCTGCCGAAGTCAAGCTTTGTCTCTGTATCACCAGCAACAACCGGAAGACCACCTTCGTTGTAGTTGTAACCAGACTTGGTCATCATCCACTTAACGAATACTAAAGCCGCCTGCTTCTCATCATCTGTAGCGTTTGCATTGATTGCCCAGTTGTAATCCGGACCGGAAGAAGCGTACTGCTTGCCATCAACAGTGATTGGGAATGGCATATATCCTACATCATCAGCATGATCGCCAGCAGCCATCATCTGTGAGTAAGACCAGGAACCAAGTACCATACATCCGATCTGTCCGTTGTTCAGCATAGACTTAGAACCTTCCCAATCGGTTGTGGTGTAATCATCCTCAGTTAAGCCATTAGCAACTGCATCGTAAAGGATCTTGTAAACTGCATATGGATGTGTTCCATCGCCGTAATCCTTGAATGGATCCTTGGTGTGAAGTAACTTCTGGTTCTTGTAGGTTGTATCACCGGTAGCTGTGTTTGCAATATAATCATCCCATGCACCCATGGTCCAGCCTGCTGCGTAGTTGGTGTAAAGCGGTACACAATCATCACCAAACTTATCCTTGATCTTCTTTAAAGCATCGATGAACTCGTCCGGAGTTGTAGGAAGGCTTGAAACGCCAGCGTCAGCAAATACCTTCTTGTTGTATACGATACCCTGTGTTGTAGCGGTTGAAGGAACACCGTATACCTGGTTGTCATACATCCAGTTGTCAGCGTAATTTACCTGACCCTTCATGGTGTCAAGATCGCCATATGACATGAAGTATGTGGATAAGTCAGCCTTATCTACTGCCGGGATGCACATTACGGTCTCATAATCTCCAGACTGAAGATGTGTTAAAGAATCCTCAGCATAGTTTGTGCTGGTAAGAACCTTAACCTCGATGTTCGGGAAGTCCTTGTTGAAAGCTTCGATATACTGCTTCCATGTTGTTCCCTTGTACTCATCACTGTCAAGGTCAGTTCTGTTGTTGAAGAATGAGATGGATGCTGTCAGATCCTTGCAGTCGCTGTCAAGATTAAGATCTGCATAAGAAATGATTCCATCCTGCGGAGCCTCTGCTGCCTCTGTTGTCGGTGTGTTCTGCTCTGTACCTGGTGTAGTGGTTGTACCCTCATCGGTCTTACCACCGCAGGCTGCAAGTGAAACTGCCATTGTTCCAGCCATTGCAAGAGCTGCTACTCTTTTCAATTTCATACATTTTTCCTCCTTAAATATGTATCGCTTTTTGAAGCTAATTTAAGTATACTTTTTTCCTTTATTTAATCATCAATTATTCTTGTTTTTAATCACTCTTTTTTGCTATTAACGTCGTTTTCCCTACTTTTCACAATTTATCAACCTGTTTTTTGGTCATTTTGGACATGCTATTTTTCTTGACATTTCGTAAAGCACCGTTCCTAATGAGTCTTCCTGCACATCCCTCTTGTTTCTTAACCCCTTTTCCGCTATAGTATGATACAAAGCCTCAAAAAATATAACAGGAGATCACTATGCAGCTACAGGATTTTATGCAGTTTCAATCAAATTCCGGAAATATCGGCAAGGGCGTACTTGCCTCCAACCGGGACCAGATTCATTTTCTGGATTATGACAGCCGGATGGCAGAGGATGGTTTTCTTCATATGATCTATTCCGCCTCTTTTACCACAGTATCCCGGTGTTCTTATGAGTTGACGGTACTTCCGTGCTATCATTTTCTATCCGTAACTGAGGGAACTCTGGAGGTAGTCTGCGATGATGGCAGTTCCTGCCATGCAGACTCCGGGCAGTATCTGTTTCTTTCTCCGTCAGACAAACTGCAGTTTTCCATCAAATCCGGGCACTGCCGTTTCTTTCAGGTTGGCGTTCTGGGAGCTGCATTGAATCATTACCGGGCACTTCTGCCCACAGAGATCGACCGCATTGGTGTCAGTGCCGCTTCCGGCCTTACAGACTGTATCGGACATCTGCTGCACCACAAGCTTTATCACTCCCAGATTGATACTGTCATGTACTCCAAATGGCTGAACGATATTTTTACAGAGCTGTGCGTTCTCTCTGCAGACTCCAGCCTGCTGCGGGATCAGATTCCTTCTTATATAAGAGAAATCAAGCTGATGTTTGACGAAAACTATCAGGAGACTTACTCCCTGGCGGATCTGGAGCGCCGGTTTGAAACCAGCCGCTACCGGCTGTGTCGGGAATTCACCCATTATTTCGGCCGGTCTCCGATCCAGTATCTGAACCACCGCAGAATCGAGGCGGCAAAGGTGCTTCTGGTATCCACCAATCTGTCGGTTCATGAAGTAGGCTCCTCCGTCGGAATCGACAATACCAATCACTTTATCAATTTATTTAAAAAAGAAACAGGAGCCACCCCGCTTGTCTTTAAGCAGGAGGCTCCGGCAGTTCTTTCGGAATTACACTCTCCTTGCGCACCAGATGGCCATCCACAATAAATACGCCGGAAGTGTAAGTCTCATTTGTTATTTTTTTCAGTACCTTATGAAGTGTCCGCCTTGCCATCTCCGAAATGTCCACCTCATAGGTCGTAATCCCGATGTCGCAGCTTCCCGGATACAGGTAGTTATCATAGCCCACAACTGACACATCCTCCGGAACACGGTAGCCCTCTCTCTGAAGCTTCTTGATCAGATAGGATGCCGTCAGATCGCAGTTGCAGACAAAGGCGCTGGGCATCTGCTTCGGAAGAAGCAGCTTCCCTTCCGGATCGATCTTTCCCGTCTTAATATCACGATCGTCAATCACCCACTCCTCCTTCTGCTGCAGATGATGCTCCAGAATGGATTTCAGATATCCCAGATACCGGTCCGTAATACTGTTTGTGGCACATACGGTCCCCACATAGGCAATTTCCCGATGCCCCATATCATAGAGATAGTTGGTGAGCATATAGCAGCCGTAAAAACTGTTGGGAATGACCGTGTCAATTTCTCTCTCATAGTCATAATAATCCATGTAGACCACAGGAACCTCTGCCTCCTCCTCAAGATTCTGCAGATATTCCTTTTCCATCGTCCCGAGAACAACAATGGCATCCACACGCTTTTCCTGTACCAGCATCGGTGTCTTTACCGTAAGAACATCCTCCCTGGCCACCAGCTCTAAAACGGTAAAGCAGCCTCTTCCCATGGCCTTCTTGGTCAGTTCCTGATATAGCTGCCAATAATAGGATGCATATTTATCCAGATAAATTTCCTGCACCAGCACGCCGATATTGTACTGCTTGGAAGCCAGTTTTTTGGTGGCTGCAGGAGGCTGATAGCCCATTTCTTCTGCAAGTCTTTTGATTTTCTCCCTAAGCTCCTCGCTGACACCCTTCTGGTCAGAAAGCGCTTTTGACACTGTCACTGTGCTGACACCGACAACTGCAGCGATGTCAGCCAGTTTTACTGCTTTTGACATAACACAAATCCCCTTATTTTTTTTCTCCTGTATGTTCTGCGTCACCCATCAGCCTTCGGCCACCAGATGATACAGCTTGCTCTGAGCATCTCCCCAAAGATTTTCAACCGGAAGGCCTGCATACATTAAAAGATCCCCTCCGTATATCTGATCCGTGCCCTCGATCCGGTAATTCTTCTGCGGATCAAGGCCCTGCAGCCGGATGCACCGGCTGTGATAATTCGGTCTTCCGATCACCTGGACAAAAGTAACCAGGGCCTCTGACTTATCCTTTGCCGATACCAGATAGCAGTCAAACTCGTGGTTGCTGCTATAGGAAGCAATCCGGTAATAATCACCCTCGCGGATCAGATCATTATACTTATGATACATAGAAACCTGCTGCGGGATCATCTCCTGATCCTCCTTCGGAATCTTTGTGATATCCAGCTCATAGCCAAAGGTTCCGGCCAGTGCCACGTTGCCTCTGGTCTCAAAAGGCGTATTTCTTCCCACAGTGTGATTCGGGCAGACGGAAACATGTGCTCCCATGGTGGAAAGCGGATAGATCAGTGCGGTTCCCTCCTGGATCTTCAGACGCTCCACGGCATCTGTATCATCCGAGCACCAGATCTGCGGGCTGTAATAAAGCATACCCGGGTCGAATCGGGCACCTCCGCCGGAGCAGTTCTCCAAAAGCAGATCCGGGAATTCCCGGATCAGCCGTTCCTGAAGCTCATATACGCCAAGAACATAGCGGTGATACAACTCTCCCTGCCGTTCCGGCGGAAGCTCGATTCCTCCCATATCGGAGAGCTGGCGGTTCATATCCCATTTCACATATTCAATATTTGCGCTGTGCAGAATGGTGGAAATCGCATCGTATACGTAATCCCGCACCTCTTTTCTGCTGAGATCCAGCACATACTGATTTCTTGACAGCGTTGCCGTCCGCCCGGTGACCTGAAGAGCCCAATCCGGATGTTTCAGGTACAAAAGGGAATCCGGTGAGATCATTTCAGGTTCCATCCAGATACCGAATTTCATTCCCAGCTTGTTTACTTCATCCACCAGGTGCTTTAAGCCGCCCGTAATCTTATCTTCATTGACAAACCAGTCTCCCAGGCTGGTAGAATCATCGTTGCGATGACCAAACCAGCCATCATCCATCACCAGCATCTCAATGCCCAGCTCCGATGCCCGCCTGGCAATGGCCAGCAGCTTATCCGTGTCAAAATCAAAATAGGTAGCCTCCCAATTATTGATCAGAATCGGCCGTTTGGTGTGGGTATATTTGCTGCGGATCATGTGTCCTCTGTAGAAATCATGGAGATTTCTGGTCATTCTCCCGATTCCTTCTCCGGAATAGGTAAGGACCACCTCCGGAGCTGTAAAAAGCTCTCCTTTTTCTAATTTCCAGCAGAAATCTTCGTCGTTAATCCCCATGGTAACGCGGATCGAATCAAACTGTGACTTCTCGATCTGGGCCGTAAAATTGCCGGAATACACAAAGTGCATGGCATAGACCTCCCCCTGGGTCTGGGTTGCCTCCGGCTGCATCCAGGCCAGGAACGGATGCTCCTGATGGGAGGATTCTCCGCGAATGGAGCCCACCCGCTGCTTTCCGTAGCCTAATTTCTTCCGCTCGATCTGGCGTTCTCTCGCCCAGGAGCCGTGCAGGGTCAGCCATTCAAAATCCCGGTCATCCATATCAATGCAGGCGGAATATACCTTGGTCAGAAAAATATTGTCCTCACCGTCGTTTCGGATGCGCACACTCCTGGTGATAACATCCTCCTCCTCAAACACCGTATAGAGGAGTTCCACCGTAAGTCTCAGTACCTCATCCCTGCAGGTAAGAACCAATGTCTGGCACTTCTCCTCCCCCGGGAAAGAAGACGGCAGTCCGACAAGGGCGGGCTTTCCATCTATAATCTCGTGAGACTGATACAAGGGACACACAACGGAGTGGCCTCCCCCGGTCAAAACACGCAGGCAGCTCTCACGGTAATCTCCGGCTCCATGTCCGGGATACTCCATGGGAAAGGTATCTAAAAATGAGCATCTCTCTCTGTTATTCACAGAAGGCACCAGCGGATTCTCCCCTGTACGCATCAGATATGCCGCATCCTGCGGACGAAGTCTGGCTCCATAATAGATATGTCCGACAAACTGCTCCTCATCCACAATTCCGATCAGATAACTGGAACTCTTAGTATCCAATTGAAAGGTTTTATTTTTCTCATTATATGTGATTGCCATTTGGTCTGCTATCTCCTTATTTTACCTCTTCTCCCAGCACCTCCAGCACAAATGTCACAGCCAGCTGTTCATGCTCTGCACCTGCCTGGATTCCCATCACTGCGCCATCCGGATACCAGCCGGAGGAACGGAGCCACTCATTATCTGCCGGAATACGAATGCCCACCGGACGGTTTTCCCCCGTCTCCACGCATTTTACCACCACCAGATCGTCCTTATATTTGTCCAGCACCTCTGCCGGAAGACAGCTGTTCAAATCCTCCAGGTACTCAAATTCGCCCAGACTGTACAAAAGCTCCTCATCCGACATAAACACATCCACAGAGTCCGCCATGAACCGGGTCTGAATCGTCCGAAGATTTGTCTGGCTGGCAGAGTCCTCTCCCGTGGCTGATACCCCCAGCCCCGAGTCAATACTGACTTCCTGTTTTTTCAGATCCACCCCGTTTTTTACCAAAAAGTCCGTAAAAAAGTCTGCGTCGTCCGCCGGGCTCTGCTCCAATGTGGTATTCACTGCCATAATGGAAAAGCCAATGCTCTTTCCAAACGCAAAATGCAGGATAAGAAAGAGTACTGCTCCAACAATGGCCAGTGTGACAAGAATATTAATACCATAATATTCCGCTATAAACGAAAGCTTCTGCCTGAAATCCATATCTTTGAGTTTATCCCGCGTACTCCTGCGGTCCTCCGGTTGATAAAAGGCAGAATTCTCCGGCAGCTTGGCAAAATCGGGGCGTACATTCTTTTCATCCTGCATTACTGTTCTCCATTACTTCTTTGAATTACTTTCTATTCTTCCGCATATGCAAGCATCGCATTCTTAAGCTCTTCCAGCTTCTTTGCGGAATCCTCCAGCGAATCTCCCACTACGCCAAAATAGAATTTGATCTTCGGCTCTGTACCGGATGGGCGTACACAGCACCATGCGCCATCGCTCAGCTCGTAGTAGAGTACATTGCTGTTCGGAAGTCCAGTAGCTTCTGTCTTTCCGGTAGCCAGCTCTGTGCGTACATCCTTCTTGTAATCTCTGAGTGCCAGTACCTCATGAGCGCCGATCTTCTTTGGCGGGTTCTCTCTCATCTTTGTCATCATTGCCTGAATCTGGGCTGCTCCGTCCATTCCCTTCAGAGTCATGGTCTCAAGGCCTTCCTTGTAGTAGCCGTATTTCTCGTAGAGATCCAGCATCGCATCCCACAGGGTAATGCCCTTCTGTTTGCACCAGGAAGCAACCTCACAAAGCATCATAACGGCAACGCAGGCATCCTTGTCTCTTGCATAGGTTCCTGCCAGACAGCCATAGCTCTCCTCCAGTCCGAAGACATATTCGTAGCTATTCTGCTGTTCAAAGAACTTGATCTGCTCTCCAATAAACTTAAATCCGGTCAGAACCTCGATCAGCTTCACACCGTAATCCTTTGCAATTACCTTCGCCATATCGGTGGTAACGATCGTCTCAACCAAAGCTGCATTGGCCGGCAGGGTTCCTGCAGCCTTTCTCTCACGCAGAATGTACTCTGCAATCAGCATTCCGGACATATTTCCGGTAAAACTTACATACTCTCCTGTCTTTGTGTCCTTTGCATAGACGCCGAGACGATCAGCATCCGGATCTGTTGCCAGCACGATGTCTGCGTCCACCTTCTTTGCAAGGGCAAGGGCAAGTTCAAAGGCCTTCGGTGATTCCGGATTCGGGTATGCTACTGTCGGGAAATTGCCATCCGGCTTCTCCTGCTCAGGAACCACGTATACATTCTCAAAGCCCAGCTCCTTTAATACGCGGCGTACCGGAAGATTACCGGTTCCGTGGAGCGGAGTATAAACGATCTTGATGTCTTTCGCAACTGCCTTGATGATCTCCGGATGAATCGACTGCTTCTTTAACTGCTCCATGTACTTGTCATCGATTTCTTTGCCAATGGTATGGTAGAGACCTGCCGCTTCCGCTTCCGACTTGTCCATGGTCTTTACCTGTGCAAAATCCGTCACTTTGGCAACCTCTGCCAGAATGTTCTTATCGTGAGGAGGTGTAATCTGTGCGCCATCCTCCCAATAAACCTTGTATCCGTTATATTCTCTCGGATTATGGCTTGCCGTGATAACAATTCCGGCAATACATCCGAGCTCGCGGACAGAAAAAGAAAGCTCCGGTGTCGGGCGCAGTGACTCAAACCGGTAAGTCTTAATCCCGTTTGCATTCAGACACAGAGCTGCCTCATCTGCAAATTCCGGTGACATAATTCTGGAATCGTAAGCGATTGCCACACCCTTTTCCTGACCATTCTGGGAGATAATGTAGTTGGCCAGTCCCTGCGTTGCCTGACGGACGGTGTAGATGTTCATGCGGTTGGTTCCGGCTCCGATCACACCACGAAGTCCTCCGGTTCCAAACTCCAGCTGACGGTAAAAGCGGTCCTGAATCTCCTCCTCATTTCCCTCAATTGCCTTCAGCTCAGCCTTGGTTGCATCATCAAAATAGCTGTCTGTGCACCATTTCTGGTAGGTCTCTTTGTAATCCATAATCCTTCTCCTTTTCTTAATACCTATATGATAATCCTAGTATAACATTAAATGTTTTTTATTGTACAGTATCTTTTTAAGTTAAATTAACTTAAACGCTTATCGTAAAGGATTCCTTCCAGGTTTGTCCCGGTGCAAGAAGATTTCCCCACTTACGATCCTTCAGTTCCCCGGTGTACCCCGCATCATCACAGCGTCCGTACCACGGCTCAATGCAGATAAACGGTGCATTCTTACCGGTGGGTGACCAGATACCGAACAGCGGTGCATCCATGGAAACCGTAAGATACGCCTTCCCCTGTGCATCACATAAGGCCACCTTCTTCACTCCCTGTCCTTCAATGATCAGCGCATCCTTATCAAACAGATGCTCTGTCACGGGAAGAAAGCCGTCCTTCAACTCATACACATCTGTCTCAGCGGAAGCAAGTCCGTCCTCAAGCCGTGTGCTGGTAATGGGTCCCTTTACATCAAAACTGATCTGATAATCCGTCTGTTTCTTTCCCGGCTCAATCGGACAATTGAACGCCGGATGTCCGCCTATGGAAAAAGGCAGCTCCTCATCCGACGGATTCTCCACCTGCCAGATCACCTCTGCAGTGCTGCCGCACAGCCGGTATCCGATCTTCAGTACAAACGCATATGGATACTTTGCGAGAGTCTCCTCCGAAGAGTCAAGTACAAACCACAGTGCATCCTCTGTTTTACTTTCCAATTCGAATTCCATGTCCCGTGCAAACCCGTGCTGTCCCATGGTAAAGGTATGTCCCTTCGTGCGGAATTCCTTATTGTTCACTGCTCCCACAAAGGGAAACAGAACCGGCGCCGTCCGTCCCCAAAACTCGGGATCTGCCTTCCACATGTACTCCGTCTGTGTATCCTTACGCACAAGAGACTTCAGTTCAGCACCATGTGAGTCGACTGCGATTGCAATCTGATCATTTTCCAATGTGTATCTTCCCATGTATTTCCCTCCCCTTATGATCATCGATTTTACTACTTAAAATTATATCAGCTTTGCTTAATTTTTCATCTCACTATATTGTTTTTTATCACATTATATTTTAAGAAAGTTTTTATTCTTTAAATGTAACTGTTCAGACCCTCCCCTTATAGATTCGTAAAACCGTGCGCTTTACGCACTTTCTTGCTGCTTCGCAGCCTGCAACAAGGAGGGACCTGCATAGCGGGAGGATTCCTTATTACACACATTTGGCTCATATACGTGAACGTATACATAGCAAAACCGGACACACTTCCTAAATTGGACATATGAGAAAAAATTTGTTTCTTTGATTTGCATGGGGTTCTGAATAGATACCTTTGAATAATAAAAAGCTGCACGGTTATGTTCTGCCGTGCAGCTTTAGAAATAAGATTCAGAATCAGTTATCCATATATCTCAAAATATTCCTTGTATGTCGTTTTATATTTCATGCCGATTACGACATACCCGAAAGCGCTCTTACTGTTCTTTTTAATACGAATCACGCTCTCTCCCACTTTCTTAATGGTATTTTCCTCATAATTCTTCATCCTGTTTGTCACATAAACATCGTAAACACCGTCCTTCACCTTCTTCATTTTGGTGATTTTCGGTTGTGGTGCAGAGGTTCCCCAATCTCCTGCAGCGGAAATAAGCCTTCCCTCCGAGTAATAAAAATGATCATTGGTCGTGACATCCTTGTAGCCGTTCCTGCCGAAATACTTATAGCACAAATTGTTGATCTGCTTTTCGGAACTGAACTCATACTTTCCTTCACAATCATACAGAACCGGGACCAGAGCACTAAAACAGGTCTCATTGTTCATAGGAATTTTGGTCCATGACTTTTTCGGGCTGTAGCAGACCTGCATCGTCACATAATCCGACATCCTTTTCACAAGTGTCGCTGATTTCGCAGGCATGGTTACCTTCGCGCTGACCGGTTCCACTGTCAGAACCGAGCATGCCATCACCAGAGCAAGCAGAACTGCAAAGATACGTTTCGATTTTTTCATACACATGACCTCCATACATTTTTTTCAATTATAGCACAGAAGGACTCTCATTTCCATGGTTCTTGAAAATCTTTAAAATCTCTTAATTTTCTTGGATGGGGTCTTTTCAAATTCTGTATCTCTCACCTTCAGGCGGTAGACCTTCTTGTAGGCCGGTACTGTCTGATTAAAGGCATCAATGATCTCCTGCAGCTTAGCCTGTACATCCTTGATATGTTTCTTCTTAACGTATTCGTAATCCGGGAAGATCTCTGCCTCGATGACGCCTTCACTCTCTCGGACTAAGATTTCCTGTACCAGGCGGTTCTCACTGAGCTTATTCTCAATTTCCTCCGGAGAAACATTCTCGCCATTCTTCGTAATGATCAGGTTCTTCTTCCGGCCCGTCAGATGTACATAACCATCCTCATCCACATAACCCAGATCCCCGGTATTCAGCCAGCCGTCCTGCAATGTCTCCGCGGAGATTGTTCTGATCGTACTTACCATCAAACTGGACCGATCACTGCTGCCGGCCAGCGACAATGACGTGGAGGATACCATCGCCGGACTGATTTCCCTGCTGGAAAAGGGCACGGGAGCCCCGGCGGGAACCTTAAATTATTTGAAGATCTGAAAAAAGGGAGGCCACGATGTGGTCTCCCTTTTCTATGTCATGGTAGATCCTGATAACTTTCCGTTTGTATTTTGGAAAAACCAGAATGATGATAATTGGGCGTACAATCATAAAATAGTTTTCCCACATCCATTTTCCAGCTAAATATGATCTCAAAATCGTGTAATCGGGCGTATAGGCAAATAATCTGCTCTCCACGCCCAAGACATCATATTTCAGGCAAAAAACAGACGTAAAATGGGCAGTACGTTTTTGATTTTCTTCTATATGCCCAAAGTTCCACTTGCTTTGGTTTCATTCAGGGAATTCATTCTACTCTACCCGCCCTGTATCCGTTTTCCGGATCTGATCTCTTACCCTAAGTACCATGAACGGACTTACAGACAACTCGTCAATGCCCATTTTAAGAAAGGTCTCTGTCAGTGTGGTATCTCCTGCCAGCTCGCCACAGATTCCAACCCGGCAGCCGCCCTTATGTCCGTTTTCCACCACCATCTGAAGCATCTTAAGAATGGCCGGATGATGCGGATCATAGATGTTGTCCAGCTTCAGATTCTGCCTGTCAATCGCCAGCGTGTACTGAGTCAGATCATTGGTCCCGATGGAGAAGAAATCCACTTCTTGCGCCAGCTCATCGCTGATCATGACGGCTGCCGGCGTCTCGATCATGATGCCGATCTCCACATCCTTTTTGTAGGGAATGTTCTCCTTATCCAATTCTTCCTGAACCTCTCCGATAATCTTTTTGATCTGCTTCACCTCAGAAACTGAGATGATCATCGGAAACATGATAGAGACATTACCGTAATAGCTGGCACGGTACAGTGCGCGAAGCTGCGTCTTAAAGATATCCTGCCGGTCCAGGCAGATGCGGATAGCACGGTATCCCATGGCCGGATTGTTTTCCTTGTCCAGTTTGAAATAATCTGCCTGTTTATCGGCCCCGATATCTATGGTGCGGATAATCACTTTCTTTCCTGCCATCATTTCGGCAACCGTACGATAGGCATGAAACTGGTCCTCCTCGCCGGGATAATGATCCGTTCCAAGGTATAAGAATTCACTTCGAAACAGACCGATTCCACCGGCATCATTGGCAAGGACATCTGCCACATCGGAAACGCCGCCGATATTGGCATAGAGATCGATTTTCTTTCCATCCAGCGTAATGTTTTCTTTTCCCTTCAGTTTCTGCAGAAGGTGTTTCTGTGCATCTGCTTTTTTCTGCTTCTCCTGATAGGCACAAAGCACGGAAATCTCCGGATCAATCACAAGCTTTCCCTCCGCAGCATCGACGATGGCGGATTTTCCTTCTGCATCTTCCGGAAAATCCACCCCAATCAACGCCGGAATGTTCATGGTTCGTGCCAGAATCGCTGTATGGGAATTTACCGAGCCATGTCTGGTGACAAAGGATAAAATTTTGGATTTATCCAGCTGCACGGTTTCGCTGGGTGCAAGATCATCTGCCAGCAGAATCACCGGTTCTGCGAAATCCGTTCTCTCTTCCGACCATCCCGCAAGAATCCGGACAAGCCGGTTTGAAACATCCATAATATCCGCAGAGCGGGCCCGCATAGAATCATCATCCATCCCCGCAAACATCGCCGCAAAGGCCTCCCCAATCCTGGTTACCGCATACTCTGCATTTTCTTTTTCCCCACGGATCCTGCCTGTAATTGACTGAACAAAGCTTTCATCCTGCAGAAGCATCTGATGCACCTCAAAAATGGCAGCCTGCTGCTCTCCAACCTGCTTCAACGCCATATCATGAAGTTCCTGAAGTTCCTCCTCTGCCTTTGTGCAAGCCTTTTCAAAACGAAGCAGCTCCGCGTCGGGATCTGCTATTTCTCTGCGTTCCACAGCTGATACCGACTTTTGATAAACCGCAATCTTTCCGATGGCAATTCCGGCACATACACATTTCCCTGTTAATTCCATATTCTTTCCTTATCGTTCGAACATCGGCCCATGCATAGTTCGCCTTCGGCGAAGGGCCGACGCCTGACAGTATCTTTTATCCTGCCTGAGTAATCAGCTGCTTTATTTCAATGCCTCCTCAATCGCCTTGATTACAATTTTCAGCGCCTTGATTCTGGCATACTTCTTATCGTTGGATTCCAGCACATGCCAGGGTGCATAGGCGGTATTGGTCTTCTGGAGCATCTCGTTGACCGCCCCCTCATACAGATCCCACTTCTCCCGGTTGCGCCAGTCCTCGTCGGTGATTTTCCACTGCTTCTCCGGGGTATTCTGCCGATCCGTAAAACGTGCCAGCTGGGTATCCTTATCGATCTGTACCCAGAACTTTACAATGACCGCTCCCCAGTCGGACAGTTCCTTCTCGAATTCATTGATCTCATTATAAGCTCTCTGCCACTCATTTTCACTGCAGAAGCCCTCCAGGCGTTCCACCATGACTCTTCCGTACCAGGTACGGTCAAAAATTGCGATATGACCGGTCTTCGGCAGCCGGTTCCAGAAACGCCACAGATAATGTCTCGCCTTCTCATGGGGTTCCGGACTTGCAATGGGGTGCACCTCAAAGCCGCGGGGATCCAAAGCTTCCGTGATCCGCTTGATATTACCGCCCTTTCCGGCAGCATCCCACCCCTCATAGGCGATGATGACCGGAACCTTCTTACGGTAGAGCTTATTGTGGAGTTCTCCGAGCCTTCCCTGCAGTTCATGAAGTTCCTTCCGGTATTCCTCCTCCGTCAGTGTCTTGTCCAGACGGATGTCTGCAAGCTTCGGGATCTTCTGAAGCGGAAAGACATTCTGTAGTAACGGAACTGCCAGTTCACTGTTCTTAAGGGCGGTGTCAATACCGCTCACCAAAGTCTCCAGTACCTGCAGCTCTGCCCATTTCTTATTCTTTGCATCAATCAGATACCAGGGATCCGCCGGTGCATTGGTATCGTTCAGATAACGGTCAAACACCTCCATGCATTCACTGTAATGCTTGTTCTGCCATTCATCCTTCTTACTTACCCGCCACGCAGTATCCTTATTTTCCTTCAGCACATCGATCCGTCTTTTCTGCTCCTTCTGACTGATCTGGAAAAAGAATTTCATGACCAGATATCCGTTGTCCGTCAGCTGCCTCTCAAAGCGCCGGATGCTCTCGATCTTTTTCTTGTAATCCAGATCTGTGAGCCTGCCCTTCAAACAGTCCTGCGTCACCTCGTCCATCCAGCCGGAATCTAAGAACATAAATTTACCCTGTTCCGGAATCTTCACAAAGTACCGGTAAAGAAACGGCTTGCGCTTTTCCTCCTCCGTCGGCACATCCATAGCCGCCACCTTGAAAAAGCGCGGATCGATATTGCGGATTACTTTGCCAAGCACACTTCCTTTGCCGGCTGTCCCCCATCCTTCAAACAGCACCAGCACCGGAAGCTTGTGCTCCTTGATCTTCATCTGCTGTGCAGAAAGTTTCTCTCTGGCAGCCTTAATTCGCTCCTCCAGCTGCCCGTCATCCGGTTTCTGCGGTTTACTCCAGTTTTCTAACATATGCGTACCTCCTCCCATTGAACATCCATACAACATGAAACACGATTTGCCCCCCAAATGTGTTCTTTCACAGTTCGTTACCTTTGATTTTTATTATACGCAGAATATAGGATTAATACAAGCAAAAATGAGGCTCCGCCGACGCATTATTACTTTGCATCGACGGAGCCTTAGAAGAAAAAATGTATGAAATAAAAAGGGGATTAGCTTATTCTCGCACACAGCTGTGTGATCGATCTTATTTTGGCGGTCAGCTTTCCGGTAAATGCACCGGACTTCATCCGCCATGTCCAGTTTCCACCAAGGGTGGAAGGTGTATTAATTCTTGCCTCAGAACCAAGTCCAAGATAATCCTGAACCGGAATGATACAGGTATCAGCGACACTTCGCATTGCCATACAGATAAAATCCCAATGAATCTCCTCCTCAGGAGTATACCAGTTATTAAGATACAAAAACGACATAAACTGATCCTGTCTGGCAATGCTTTGAAACCACCCCTTTAATGTGTCGTTATCGTGTGTTCCTGTGTATACCACACAATTATTTGTGTAATGATGCGGCAGATAATCGCTGTCCTCGCGGGAGTCAAATGCAAACTGCAGCACCTTCATTCCAGGATAACCGCTGTCCGCGAGAAGCTGTCGGACACTGTCGGTCAGAAATCCCAGATCCTCCGCAATAATCGGAAGGTCTCCAAGCTCCTTTTGAATCACACGAAACAGATCCATTCCCGGGCCCGGCATCCATTTCCCATTCTCCGCGGTTTCGTCCCCGTAAGGGATAGAATAGTACTCATCAAATCCCCGGAAATGATCAATACGAAGAATGTCATATAATCGAAAACAATAAGAAATCCGGCGCAGCCACCATTCATATCCGGTGGTCTTATGATATTCCCAGTCGTACAGCGGGTTTCCCCAGAGCTGTCCGGTGGCAGAGAATCCATCCGGCGGACAACCGGCAACGCCTATGGGGCGATTTTTCTCGTCCAGTTGAAACATCTGTGGTCCGGCCCAGGTATCTGCGCTGTCAAAGGCTACATAAATCGGAATATCTCCAATAATCTGAATGCCACTCCGGTTGGCATAGGCTTTTAATGCAGTCCACTGAACCGAAAATAAATACTGCTGATATTCATAAAATGTAATCTCGTCCTGAAGCATTTCGCTGTAATGTCTGACAGCTTCCGGCTTTCTTAACCGGATGTCCTCATCCCACTGATCCCAGCTTACGCCTCCAAAATGATTTTTTACAGCCATATAAAGTGCGTAGTCCAACAGCCAATCGCTTTCCCGACTAACGAAAGTCTGGTAGTCTCTGCTTTCCAGCACGCCGGCCTTTTTCGCCCTCTCATAGGCAAGTCTTAAAACTTCAAATCTTGTATGATATAATTTTTCGTAATTGATCTCGGTCTCATCGTCCCCGAAATCAGCCTCATCACATTCTTCTCTCGTTAGAAGCCCATCCTCGATCAGTTTCTCTAAATCGATGAAATAGGGATTCCCGGCAAAAGCCGAAAACGACTGGTAAGGGGAATCCCCGTATCCGGTGGGCCCCAGTGGCAGGATCTGCCACCGGGACTGTCCGGCTTCTTTCAGCATATCAACAAACTGATAAGCTTCCTTCGAGAAACAACCAATGCCATAAGGCCCCGGCAGAGCTGAAACCGGCATCAGCATTCCGCTTGTTCTCATCCTATCTGTCCTCCAAGTAATTCTATTATCCCTTTACAGCACCTGCTGCAACTCCCTTGATAATATGCTTCTGGCAGCACAGATAGAAAATAATAACCGGAATAACCGCCATAATTAAAGCTGCCATAATTGCGCCCATGTCAACGCGTCCATAGCTTCCCTTCATATACTGGATGATAATGGAAATCGTCTTGTATTTATTCAAATCCAGCACCAGATACGGAAGAAGGAAATCGTTCCAGATCCACATAGTCTCCAGAATTCCTACGGAAATATAGGTTGGTTTCATGATCGGCAGTACCACATTGAAGAAAGTACGAACCGGCGTACAGCCATCAATCATTGCGGCCTCTTCAATCTCAATCGGGATCCCTTTGACGAATCCGCAGAACATGAACACCGCCAGTCCGGCTCCAAAGCCCAGATAGATAATAATGATTCCCCAGGGTGTGTTGAGACCGGTACGGTCTGCAATCAGAGAAAGTGTAAACATAACCATCTGGAACGGTACAACCATGGAAAATACACACAGGAAGTAGAGCGTTTTTGTGAACTTCGTCTGTACTCGGGTAATATACCAGGCACACATGGACGTACAGATCAAGATGACCAGAACAGATCCGATCGTGATAAATACCGTCCATCCTACTGCACTTAACAACTGATATTTATTGATTGCAGCAAGATAATTGTCCCATCCGGCATAGGTCTTGCCTGCCGGCATGGTAAATGGTTCCTTGTTGATATATACCTTTTTCTTGAATGAATTCATGAGCACGATCAAAATCGGTGCAATGTAAGCAATGCCCAGGATTGTAAACAAGCCAGTTCCAACCCAGCTTAATCTTCTTTTCCATTTCATTTACTGCTGCACCTCCTTCGAACGTGTTGCCCGTAATTGGAGAACACCGATGATCACAACTAAGATAAAGAACAGCACTGCTTTTGCCTGTCCGACACCTTCCCATCCGGTACGGCCATAGAACGTATTGTAGATATTTAATGCCATCATTTCTGACATCTTTCCCGGTTCACCAGCCGTAAGAGAAAGGTTCTGATCAAAGAGCTTAAATCCATTTGTTACTGACAGGAAAGAACAGATCGTAATGGATGGCATCATCATTGGAACTGTTACCTTCCAAAGTCTCTGCCAGCCGGTTGCTCCGTCAATCTGTGCCGCCTCCAGCACATCACCCGGAATTGCCTGAAGTCCGGCAATATAGATGATCATCATATAACCAATTTGCTGCCAGCTTACGAGGATAATCAATCCCCAGAATCCATACCATTCATTGAGTGCCAGTGCCGTACTGTATTTTGCAAGAATACCATTAAAGATCAGCTGCCAGATATAACCAAGTACGATACCTCCGATCAGGTTCGGCATAAAAAAGATCGTACGGAAAATATTGGTTCCGCGCATCTTCTGGGTCAATGCCATTGCAAGTGCAAATGCAATGACATTGATGACCAGAAGGGAAACGACCGTAAACAGTGCCGTATACCAGAAGGAATGGCGGAATACCGTATCCTGCAGTGCCTTTATGTAATTGGAGAAGCCAACAAACTTCGCATCTGTAACGGTTGTAAACTTACAGAAGGAAAGTCCCACTCCCATGATAAACGGGAGAATAAAACCTAAAATAAATGCACACAGTGTTGGCAGTACGAACAGTGGCATATAACGTTTCATACCCTTTTCCACAAAAATGCCCCCTTCTTTCTTCCAAAGTGAATTTATTTCGCTGCTGCTGCTTCTGTTGCCCAGCCCTCAACAAAGGCCTTCTTTACCGCATCCCAATTTGCATCAGACTGATCAGCTGCGTATGCGGTCAGTGCAGAACCAACACCGTTCTTCCACTCCTCAGATGGCATGGTTGTGAAGTTCCAGGTTACAGGAGTCTTTCCTGCATCAAGATAATCGTTTGCTGCGTTTACTAATACATTCTCAGAATCAAGGTTAGACTTAAACGGGATTACAAAGCCCATATCCTTGCACATTGCGTTGACACCTGTCTCAGAGGTTACACACCAGTTCATGAAATCAAGTGTTGCCTGAATATCTTCAGGAGCAGCATTCTTATTTACACACCAGTAGTTCTCTGTACCGGTACAGATACCCTGATTCTCCTCGCCGTCAACACCGATATAGATTGGAAGTAAACCAAGGTTATCGTCGCCAAGATCCTTAACATCATTGTATGCCCATGTACCATTCTGATAGAAAACAGCTTCCTCAGTTGCAAATTCTGCTACTGCATCATCACCTGTCTTTGTAGACAGAAGCTTCGGATCACAGGTTGCATTGTTGATGTACAGATCCCAGATCTGACGATAATTGTCAAGATATGTACCCTTGATTGCATCTGTATTGTCGATGCCATCTGCCTTATACTCGTAGTAAATCGGAAGATTTGCAAGGTGTGTCTTAAATCTCCAGTCGGAAGAACCATCCATACCTGCGGATGTAAATGCAGAGAATCCAAGCTCATCCTTACGAGCGGTAATATCCTCAGCCACCTTCTTTAAGCTTGCAAAATTTGTAATATCTGCTGCTGTGTAGCCTGCCTTCTCAAGAAGAGCTTTGTTGTAAATTATTCCGTAGCTCTCAATAACATATCCAATTCCCAGTGTCTGATCTCCATCCTTCAGGGCGAAATCTTCACTTGTCAGCTGCCCTGTAACATCAGCTCCTGACAGATCATAGCAGTAATCCTTCCAGCTTGCCAGACCAACCGGTCCGTTTACCTGAAACAGTGTCGGTGCATCGGTCTTAGCCATCTCAGACTTTAAGGTCTTCTCATATTCACCGGATGCTGCGGTAAGAACGGTTACCGGAACACCGGTCTCCTTGGTGTACTCGCTTGCCAGAATCTGCCACTGCTCATCTGCCTCCGGCTTGAAGTTCAGGTAGTAAACAGAGCCGTCCCCGCTGCTCTTGTCAGCTGCCTGTGTTCCCTGTGCCCCCTGTGTGCTGCCGCCTGCAGTACCGGCATCATTACTGCCACATCCTGCAAACATCCCCACTGTCATTGCTGCTGCCAGTAATACCGGCATAACCTTCTTCTTTTTCATTTTTTTACCTCGCCTTTCTGAAAACAATTGTTTTCTTTGTTGTGTCTATATCATATCAGCCGAGGTAAAAATCCATTAGTAATTACTAAACCTAAAATATCAAAAAATAAACCCTTCTACTGTTCCTCTTCGTACTGCCTGATGCTTTCATCCTCCCGCGTCACAAACTCATCCACTGTCATTTTCCCCTGTACCAGCTCCGGAAGGCAGTCCCCTAAGGTTTCCTCCTGTAAGATAGAATTCCACTTTACCTGATAATTGGGTACAATCTGCGGTTTCCCATTAAATGCATCTATATAATCCTGCAGAAGCGGAGCATTGTCCGCCTTTTCATCAAGTAACTCATTCCTCTGCTTCTGATTGAATTTCGTCCGGAATTTCAGGAACTCTACTGCGCCCTGCTTTACCTCATCACTATAATCCGATACCACTGCCCACCCAAAGGTCTCCGGGGAGGAAACCAGTTTGTTTCCCGGAAAAGCCGAAAAGCATACGTTTTCTTCGAAATCCTCTGGAAACTGATCCAGCATCCAGTAGCCGTTCGGGATCATGGCAGCCTTTCCCGATACAAAATTAGAATAGGCAACGTCAAAATCGGTATGCAGCGCATCCTCCGTCGTATATTGAAAAAGCCTTTTTAATGTCTCAGCGAGATGAATACCGTTCTCATTCTGATAGCTGTCCGGGTAAAGCTGTTTCATATATTCTGCTCCACTATCGGAGTCCGCCAGTTCCGCTGTAGCAAGCAGCATCGGAGCCCATGCTGTTCCCTCCGTATGCAGGGCAAGCGGCGTGATTCCATGTTCTTCAAGCTGATCGCAGCACTTCCAGAATTCCTCCCATGTTTCCGGGAACTTTTTGATTCCAGCTTTCCAGAACAGCTTCTTGTTCCAGAATATCCCTGAACAGGAAAACGCATTTGTGCTGATTGGCGCCAGATAAATACTGCCATCCGGCTCACTGCAGGCCTCCCTGACCTCCGGTTCAATCATGGCGTTCCACTCCGAATCCGCATTAATATATGGGGCAAGGTTTTCTATCCTGCCCTCATTTACCATCATCTGATAAAAGGAGGGCAGAACACGTAGATCCGTGATCACTGCAGGAAGTTCTCCCGTAACATTCTGCCGCTTAAGGTTCTTCCGATACTCTTCCTCCGTTTCCATGATCCATTCCACCTTAACCTGGTACTTTCCCTGATATTCCTGATTAAAGGCTTTTACCAACTCTTCCTCGTTTTTCCTTCCTGAGGATGGATCAACCGTCAGAATCACCGGGATAGAGACCACGCCCTGTCTGCTTTGTTCCCTATAGGTGACCTGATTCTCACATCCCGCTACGAAGTACACCATAAACCCCATAAGAACACAAACCGCCAATGCGCGCTTAATCCTCGTTTTCTTTCGTCCCATCCACCGGAAGACGAATGATACACTCCGTTCCATCTTTCTGCACCTCATAGATAAATTCCACGTCCTCTCCATACTTCAGCCTTAGCCTGGTAATGATATTGACAACACCATATCCCCGCTGCTTATCCGGAAAGCTGTTTTTCATTTCTGAAACCGGAAGCTTTCCCAGAGCGTTGATCTTCTCCGCCGTTTCCTGTTCCATCGGAATTCCATTATTATATACAGATAATGTCAGCCTTCCATCTGTTTCCCAGACATGAATGCGAATCAGACCACCCTCGAAAATGTCACAAAATCCATACTTGACTGCATTCTCGACTAAGGGCTGCAGAATCAGCTTCAGCATCCGGCGACTCTTGGTATCCACTTCACTTTCTATCTCATACCGAAACAGATTTTCGTTTCGTATCTGCTGGATTTCCATATAGCATCGGACATTTTCCAGTTCCTCCTCAACGGTGACCACGTCATTGCCTTTGCTTAAGGACAGACGCAGATATTTGGACAATGCCTGAATCATCCTCATGGTGGTCTCTTCCCCGTTAATTCTTGCCAGCATATAGATCGTATCAAGCGTATTATAGAGAAAATGCGGGTTGATCTGACTGACCAGCATATTCAGTTCACTGGTTCTAAGCTCTCTCTGCTGATCTTTGATTTCCTGCAAAAGCAGTTCTATATTATTCAACAGTTCATTATAGGACTGTCCGATCTGATCCAGCTCTGTATTGGTATGAAGCTCAATGGTCCGGCTGAAATCCTTCCCGTCAAATGCCGTCATTGTCTTCGTTATTTTCTGAATGGGCCGGGTAAGAATCCGGGATAAATACACACTTGCAACGACAGCCAAAGCCATCACAATCAGATACACTCCGATTAATACCATATATATCTGTCCCATACCCTTTGACATCACGCGCTCGGGGATCAGTGTAAAAATGATCATTCCACTATCTCCCTGACGATAGGCAGACAATACGCCGCCCTTTATCTGTTTTTCCTCAAGAAGCATACCGGATTCACGGCTTTTAGCGATCTGTTTCACCTTTACATAAGTCTGCTCCGGGATCTCAAAATCCTCCGGACACCAGCTCATGCACACCTCTCCGTCTTCATCCGCGATACCAACTACAATTTCATCCGCTGACTTTCTTCGATCCTCCACCAAATCAGAAAAAACATCCGCATTCATTTTGAGGAAAAGCATCCCCGGTTCATGACTGTAATCCATGCTGTGTACATATCTTCCGATAAACAGGGCCCTGTCCTCTTTTCCAAACAATTTATCCTCTGCCCAAAACCACTGCGTTTTGGCATAGTCATCCCCGAGTTTTTCCGCAAAGCCGCTTTCTTCAAAATCCTTATAGGTAATTTTAGAATAAGACTTCGTGTATATATTTTTCTTATTATCCACATAACAGTACTCTGCCACGTGATCCAGATCAATATATGCGAAATATTTGCTGAGAGCGGTCTTTTCCGTCTCCTCCAGTCCCTTATTCTTAAGGCTCTTCTGCACTCCCTCATCAAGAATGCATGCCGCTGTTGCTTCATCCGTGTTCTGATAAAGTTCGTCCAGCGCCAATCCCATCTTTTCATTCATGAATTCATATTTGTCCACAATCACGGATATCACGTTTCTATGTACACCGAGCCATACGCCGACGCAGGACAGAAACAACGCCAAAAGCAAAAGCGCCATCACATATTTCAGGTATTTTTTTTGTAATCCTGAGCTTATCCATTTCCCATTCATGGTTCATTTTCCTTTTTGTATTCACTTGGCAATTGTCCTGTATACTGTTTAAACAGATGGGAAAAATAGGATGGATTACTGATTCCGACCTGTTCACAGATATTTCCAATGCTTGTTTTACCCTCTTCCAGCAGTTCTTTCGCTTTCTCCATCCTTCGTTTTAGCAGGTACTGCTTAAAGGTCATCTGAAAAGTATTTTTAAACACCCGTCCGAAATATACCGGATTCAGGTAGACCTGTGTTGCCACCTGTACGATGGAAAGGTTTTCATCATCCAGATGCTCTTCAATAAAGGCAATGGCAGAGGACATATATTCTTTAAAGGATTTTGTCTCATCCTTATCTGCATGTTCCCTGCGAATCTCAATGGCGCGCCCCAGAATCTTATAGCAGACATCCACGGAACGGGCAGCATTTAAATTCTGCATATTGGAATAATAATTCTGAAACTGACCTTTCAGTTCCTCGTTAAATCCGTATGAATCCTTCAGCATAAATTCCGTCTTGAGCATTGCCTTATGAATATACTGACACTGAAGATCTTCGTCATTGGGAAGCGCATAGATAAAGTGGATAAATGCCGCTTTCAGCTCCTCGGCATTGTTACGGCGGACTGCATTGACAAGCATATTTTCCACATCTGCAGAATAGGTTTTTTCTCTCTGCTGTACAATTTCCTCAGGAACCGTAAAAGCTCCTGCCTCGGACGAGCTTGCCGCTTCAAACAACTGCTTTGCCTCCTCACAGCTTCTCCTGATTCCCGCAATCCCCTTATAGGGTTTTGAAATCGTTGCAACAATGGGACTTTGTCCCTCCTTTTTCGCCTGTTCCAGAATCTGTTTCAATACCCTGACCGATGAATTATCCTTTGTTTTTATGATAAAGACTGTATTTCCCGCTTCATTTTCCAGCTTCCAATAAAAGAACTTCTCTCCAATCATTTTCTCCAGACGCTGTACCATGGCAAACCTGGAAGCTTCGCATTCCAGGGCATTCGTTATCTTGTAGGACAGATCAATATCCACACTCACGGCAATAAACCGGTCCCCCTGTTCCACAACATCCTCCAGGGTCTCAAATACTTCCTCGATCTTCTCCTGTGGAATCCGGTTCTGGATATATTTCTCCACGACAACCTGCAGGAAGCTGTCCTCATCCTCTTTCAAAAGTTTCTCCCAACTGTCAAATTTTGCCTCATCCTGAATATGCCTCATACAGGTTTCCCAGGCATTTTTCATGGTCTCCCGGAGTTTATCATCCTCTATGGGCTTCAACAGATATGCGAAGGCCCCCAGGTCACAGGCCTGCTTCGCATACTCAAAATCCCGGTATGCGCTGAGCACAATAAACTGGCAGTCAATTCCTTCCTTCTGAATCTCCTCCATC
Source organism: uncultured Lachnospiraceae bacterium (assembly GCA_945949045.1). Taxonomy (GTDB): domain Bacteria; phylum Bacillota; class Clostridia; order Lachnospirales; family Lachnospiraceae; genus Roseburia. The sequence continues at coordinate 2,650 of CAMFDG010000018.1, read as the reverse complement.
ACCATCAGTCCGCTTACCTGCTTCATGCGAATATCTGTCAGTACCACATGAGGCCTTTTCTCCCGGATCACCCGGATTGCCTGCTCTCCGCTCTGGGCAGAGCCTGCCACCTCAAATCCCATATCTTCCCAATCATAGGTTTTCAATAATCCCTGCAAAAGGATCGGCTCATCATCCACAATCACCAGTTTAAGTAATTCCATCTTTTCCCCCCTGAAAATCAAACGATGCAACCTGTCTATATTTTACCCTTACATTGTATTGCCCGCAAGTGTATTGGTCCTACAAAAAAACATACTTCTTATATCAAAAAGTATACTTTTTTGATATCAAAAACCATATTGACTTTATCCTTTCGTTGATGTACCTTTAAGTGGAAACAAGGGCGTTTTGCACAGTGCAAAGTGCCCTTGTTTTATTTCCAAAGAGTTTCCCACATGCAATACATAAACGGAAATGATGTGGAAAAAATATTTTCAAACAGGAGGTTTCTCATGGATTTGTTCGATATCATCGGTCCTGTCATGGTAGGGCCATCCAGCTCGCACACCGCCGGGGCAGTACGCATCGGCTATATTGCGGGAAAGCTTCTCGGTGAGCCGGTACAAAAAGCAGAAATTCTATTATACGGCTCTTTCCTTGCTACCGGTGAAGGCCATGGGACAAGGAAGGCAATCGTTGCCGGACTTCTGGGGATGGAGCCCGACGATTACCTGATCGCTGACAGCTTAGAAATCGCAGAAAAAAAAGGAATCGAGATTACTTTCGGAAAAGCAGCACTGGAGGATGCTCACCCCAATACAGCTGTCATCCATCTCCTTGGCACCGGTGCGAAGGAAATTGAGGTGCAGGCCTCATCCATCGGCGGCTCCCGTATCAATATTGATAAAATAGATGGAATCAACACCAATTTCTCCGGAGACCACCCAACCCTCATCGTCCACAATTTAGACCAGCCGGGTCATGTGTCAGAGGTCACCTCTATGCTGGCTCATAAGGGCGTCAATATTGCGGCAATGCAGTTATTCCGGTCCGCAAAGGGCCAGAAGGCAGTCATGGTACTGGAGTGTGACCAGGAGATTCCGAAGGATGGTCTCTCGTGGCTGGAGCATGTGGAGGGAGTTCTCAAGGTTACCTATTTTCCCGGAATCCAGTAAGGTGACACCTTCGGTTAACGATTCAGCATGAAAAGTACAGGGGAAATCAAATTTTCCCAACCCCGGTCAAAAAGAAAGGATCAGCTTTTATGACAGAATATCATACATTACGAGATTTAGAAGAACTTACAGCAGCCCTCGGCAAAGAAGTGTGGGAAGTCATTCAGCAGGCCGATATGGAAGAAAATGAACGCACCGTTTCAGAATCCTACGAAAAAATGCTTCAAATGTATCTGGCCATGAAGGATGCCGATGCCACCTATGACGGCAGCTTACGCTCTGCCAGCCGACGGGCCGGCGGAGACGGCGCAAAGCTTCGGGAATATAACGAAAAGCAGAAAAATATCTGCGGTCCCTTCATGGGAAAAGTAATGGAAAAAGCCATTAAAATGGGGGAATCCAACGCCTGTATGCGAAGAATTGTCGCAGCGCCCACGGCAGGCTCCTGCGGCGTACTCCCGGCCGTGCTTTTAAGCTATGCCGAGGATTACCATGCCTCAGAGGAGCAAATCGTACACGCCCTGTATGTGGCTGCCGGAATCGGAAAGGTGATTGCGGAAAATGCTTTTCTCGCAGGCGCCGCCGGTGGATGTCAGGCGGAGATTGGCTCTGCAAGTGCCATGGCGGCAGGTGCGGTTAACGCCGTCACCTCCGCCCAGCTCTTCCAGAGTATAGAATCCGCAACAGGGACATTGATATTTTTTCTGATTCATTGTTTTCTTTTCCTATTCTCTTTTCCTTTTTAAAGATTTGAGATATTCTTTCTTATGCTCGTCGATTCGATAACTTTCCAGAGCTTTTTGGATTGCTTTATTATGGGTCCACGGCTCCAGCTTTTGCTCTTCGATATATACCACGGCTGCATCATACTGTTTGGCCAGAGCGGTTGCAAAATACCAGGCAATCATCATTTTCACATAATATTCCTCCGACTTTACAGCTGCCACCATCGCCGGATACTCCGGTTGAAATGCATCATCCAGATAGTAGCGCATCAGCATTCCGATTGCATATCGCAGGGTGTAGGTGTGTCCGGAGGCAATCCATCTGCGTATGTACCTGAGAAGCTCATCCGTATGCTTTTTGAAAACCTTCGGGGACATCTGGTCACAGGTTGCCCAATTGTCCACATACGGCAGAAACCTCTCTGTCTTAGCAATACAGTGGTCAAAACTCTTCTCCTCGGAAATCAGAAAAGCGTGGAGCTGATTTTCTTCAAAATAGGTATGGGGAAGGGTCTGCATAAATTCCCGGGTATCCTGCTGCCCAGCAAGCTGTCTTGCCATTTTTCTGAGAATCGGGGTCCGCACTCCAATCACCAGATCCGGATCAACCGTTGGAATGAGTTTCCCCTGAAAATCTCCATAGGCCTTGTCCTGCTGACGGAAAAGTTCTTCTATGATTTTATCTCTTGTCATCTGTTTTTCCCTTTGTAACTAAAACTTCCCACACTGATTTTCGTGCGACTCTGCCTGCCGCCGGGATTCTCCGGG
>CAMFDG010000017.1 GCA_945949045.1 uncultured Lachnospiraceae bacterium | reverse complement strand
AAGGTTCTGTATTTGTACACGTCTCTTTATAAGGTATATCAGGCGACGTATACTCTTGATTCTTTGTTGTCCGCTCTCGCACGACAGCTTCTATATTATAGCAAGCTGTTTTGCTTTTGTCAACAACTTTTTGAATTATTTGAAATCTTATAAGTTGTTTTCTTGCGGTCAGCTTGTATATAATAGCATGATGAAATATGGTTGTCAACAACTTTTTTACATTTTTCGATATTTTTATTGATACTCAAAGTTGAGTTATCTTTTTCATATGACACATATTTTATAGTAATTCTATTTCCACTTCCCCTTGTGCCGTGGGCGGAAGATGATAAATTGTTCTCCAGGGCCCACAATTCCATTCTCTCGTGGGCGGCAGATGAAAAATCGTTCTCTAGCCCCCACTATCCCTTTCTCCTGTGGGCGGTAGATGGAAAAATACTCTCTAGCGCCCATGTTCTCTTTCTCCCGTGGGCGTTTGATAAAAAATTACTCTCTAGCGCCCATGTTTCCTCTTCCTCGTGGGCGGCAGATGAAAAATCGTTCTCTAGCGCCCACAATCCCTTTCTCCTGTGGGCGATTGATAAAAAATTGCTCTCTATCGCCCATGTTCTCTTTCTCCCGTGGGCGTTTGATAAAAAATTACTCTCTAGCGCCCATGTTTCCTCTTCCTCGTGGGCGGCAGATGAAAAATCGTTCTCTAGCACCCACAATTCCATTCTCTCGTGGGCGGTAGATGGAAAAATACTCTCTATCGCCCATACCCCCGCGGCTTTCAAGGCTCTCCATTCCAAATACAAAAACCCGGTGTTTCGGATTTCCACTCAAGGAAATCCGAAACACCGGGTTTCTGTAAACTGATAAACTATAAGCAGATGACGGGAATCGAACCCGCCTCCCCAGCTTGGGAAGCTGGTGTTCTACCGATGAACTACATCTGCATCTCGGAACAAAAAGTAGTATAGCACACCCCGTTCCAAATGTCACGCACTAATTTAACTGATTTGCTGCTCAGCAGTTACTATTCACAGCCGATTTCAGAATGAACATTGCCAGCGTCATGCTTGCTTGTAAGCAGGCAATGTTCATTCTGAAATCTGACTGCGAAACAGGAAACTCATCCTCATAAGCAATCTTAGCTCCGCAGGAGCGGGAAAGCAGGCGAAGCCGGCGGGATTGCGCATGAGGATGAGGGGGGGGGGGGCTGTGAATAGTAACGCTCAGCATGATTTCTTTCGCTGGCTAACGATATTATATTGTCCGAAAAATCCATTCCAGGCTGACAATATTGTACTGTCCTGAAATTCCATTCCAGGCTGACAATATTGTACTGTCCGAAAATTCCATTCTCAGGCTGACAATATTGCACTGTCCGAAAATTCCATTCCAGGCTGACAATATTGTACTGTCCTGAAATTCCATTCCAGGCTGACAATATTGTACTGTCCTGAAATTCCATTCTCAGGCTGACAATATTGCATTGTCCGAAAAATCCATTCCAGGCTGACAATATTGTACTGCCCGAAAAATCCATTCCAGGCTGACAATATTGTACTGTCCAAAAAACCATTCTCAGGCTGACGATATTGTATTGTCCTGATTTTTCTGTCTCAGGCTAACGATATTGTGTTGCCCGGAATTTACCTTCGCACACCACATTTGCGTTCCTCAAGTCTGCAGTTCTCTTAACGTCAGACTTTTTGATGATAAATGTGGTGCTCTTCGCGGAATAGGCAGGAACGGAAATGTTTCGTTTGTTGATCTTACAATATCCCACCAGCCTTCCCTTCTGGTCCCGTACCGTCACCTTCATCTTGGACAACGCTGTAATCCGTTTCTCTGTATTATTTAATACATTAACCTTGACATGTAAATTTCCCTCAGAATCCAGGGACGCCCGGTAGGCCTGTGCAATCACACTTCCGGCAGGAATCTCACTGATCGTACCTTTACTGTCCGTGTAGATGTTCTTTCGGACAATGACACTGCAGGTTAATTTTCTTCCATCCACGAGAGTTGCCGTAACCGTTGTTTTTCCTGAATTTTTCCCGGTCACCTTCCCCTTCTTATCCACAATGGCAACCGACTTGTTTTTTGATGTCCAGGTCTTGACCTTCTCCCCGGATACGGATAATCTCTGGGAATAGCCGGCTGTGAGCTCCAGTCTGGTCTGGCTGATGGACACCTCCGGGGCTACCCTGTAAACACGGGCTGCAAAGGTGGTGTCCTTCTCAAAGGTAATACCACAAGTATATTCTCCCTTGGGAAGCGCCCAATCATCTGCAAACATATGTGTATCATCGGAAACAAGCACATACCGGTCCCCTGACACCGAATATGGATTCTTTATCCCTGTCACCGGAGTTCCGGTACTGTCATAAAGTGTTATCTTCATGGCAGATGCCTGATCGGTCACAAGGCAGAAGATGGTTGTTCCATCCTTAAGAACCTTGAATTGAAACTTCTTCTCGACTCCGGCAGTTGCCGTTTCGTCATGCTCTGATTTGTAGTAATCTGTCTGCGTCCCGGCTGTTTTTGTCTGTGCCTTCACAGGCGCTGCAGAAGTAAGGATTGTGACAACAGCAACCGCAAATACCAGCATAAGACTTTTCCGGGCATTCCAAATTGCTCTATTCATAATGAAAGTCTCCCTTCAAAACTATACTTATCCTATAGTATTTCACACTTACGTCAATCCGTCAACCCATACAAACTGCCCATTTTTTCATAATCATAACTATGCACTTGTCACATCGGACTCACAGTCGTAAATCAGCGGTTCGCCATAAGTAGTCTCATATATTTCCTTCCATACTTCGTAATTTTTCTTCTTCATTTCCTCCACATTCTGCGCTCTGGTCTTGGCCGGATCCGGATAGATGGCTTTTGCAATATGAATCGTGTACTCCTGCACGTAAAATCCATCATCCCCTAAAATATCGCTGTCCTCCATGGTGATGAAGCAGGGAAGCACCGGGACATTATTTTTTGTGGCAAAGGTATATGCCCCCTTCTTCAAAGGCTTGGGCTTGCGGTAATTCCACCACATACTCTGCTCCGGATATACCACCATGAAATCACCATGACGAAGAACGATGTCCATAGAGCGCATGAATTTCTTCATGGTATCGCGGTTTGAGCTTAAGGGAAACGTGTAGCAGTTTCTCATCAGCATACCGTAAAAGCCTGGGAAGTTGGTATAATTTCCCTCCCGGATCACACGGTACAGCCGTCTCTTTTTACACTGACAGGATCTCTCATAGGCAATCTGGATGGCGAAGCTGTCAAAGGCATTAAAATGGTTGCAGGTAATCACCGCGCCGGAATTCAGCGCATTCATATTCTCAATTCCTACCACATCTTTAATAATCAGCTTTTTTTCTTCCAGAATCGTATTTAAAAATTTCCTGGCAACCTTATAGGTCAGCTTTGTCTTGATCTTGCTGCTCAGCTTTTTCTTGAGATAGTCCACATCTTTGGGCTTAAGCTCACGGGTCGGCGGATCCTCTTCCACATCCTCGTCAAACCGGCCTTCTCTCTCAAGCTTTGCAATCTTATCCAGCACCTGAAGCCGGTCTTTCGCCTTCAGCTTTCCAGCTTTCACCAGCTTCAGGTAATTATTGTCCTTCTCAGTCTCATGAATTGCCAGTTGAAGAAGTCTCTCGCAGGATGCCGCATCCTCTGCCCGTTCTTCGTCGGTATAATCCTCCCGCTCCCTGCGGATCTGCTCACACACAGCGGTTTTCTCTGCGTAAGACCAGAAATAATCCTGCATCCTGCAGTCCTTGTAATGCCACGGCTTGGACACCATGATATAGTGGATCATACAGATATCCTCCTCCCTGCAGGGAAGTTCTCCAAACATCTCCACATTCCACTCCTGCGGCAGCCAGAAAACCTTGTTGTGACAGATCAGGTTCAAATAATCCTCGTCCTGGGTGACCACAAAATTGTACATATGCAAAAGTTCAATAAACTGGTCCAGCACATGGTTTTTCCGGAATTGATCACAGTTAATAACAATCATGCCGGCGTTAAAATAATTGTCGCGCTCCACGCCAAGCACCTGCTCTACATAGGTGCCATAAACATCTTCCTGAATCATCACCTGCTCGTTGCAGGCACCCACATAATTGTCCCCCAGTTCATAATCATAGAGCTTTGCAATATCACCAAGCACGATGGTATCACTGTCCATATAAATGGCCTTGTCATATTCCGGGAACATTTCCGCGATAAACAGCCTGAAGTACGTCGTCCTGGAATAGTAATCGCGAAGTGGCAGCTTGTCGCTGATCGATCTCAGGTAATCGGTCACGTCATCAAAGCGGATCTCGAAATTTTCCTCCGCCATCGCATACATGACGTCCTTCATTTCCTGTGATATGTTGGTATTCAGCACATGAATCACATATTCCCTGTCCTTTGACGCGTTGTCCATCATGGATTGCAGCGACACAACCGTGTATTTCACAAAATTGTCATCGCACGCATAAAATACAGGTATCTGTTTTTGCTGGTTCATTTCAACATTCCTCCTGATCTTCTTCGAATTTTTTCTTCAAATAAATATAGTCATACAGAATATCATCAAACACATAATAATGAAAGATTCTGTGTATTTTGCTTACATCCCACTGCTTAACATTGGCCGTATGGGGATACGGCAGGTAAAACAGCCTTTTGGAAAAATGCCGCACTACTGTGCTCTTATGTAAAAATTTCTGGTCATTGAATTTCTGTGGCAGAAGCTTCTTTGATGTTGTACTCCGGATCAGCGCACTCTGGTCCGCAAAAACAAGCTTTTTCGTCTGAATCAGTTTTCTTGCCTTTGCAAGGATGCCGGTTTCCTTCATCTTCTTCAGATTAAAAAGCAGAACTCCGGCATTGATATAGTGGGGATTGATCAGATATTTCCCATAATGGTCCCTTGCCGCCGCATACTCCACCTCCGTCACATCCACATCATAAAGAAGCCGGATATCACGGTTAAATAAAATATCCACATCCAGATACAACAGCTTGTCCGGCATGCCCTCCACCAGATCTGCAAAGAGCCGGAGCAGTGTATAGGGTGAGCAGTACGCATCCTCATTGGGACAATGTGCAAATTCTCTCTCATATAAATCTGTCACATCCACCGCTGTCACTTTATTCTCTGGATTATATTTCCGGGCCACACGGTCCAGAAAATCAATCATATCCGGTGAAATCGGCGTATACTCCGGCTTCACTCTGGTAATTTCCATTGTGTAGATATAAAAGTGAAAGGGTTCCTTTGTGTCTGTCCGCTTAAAAATAGAAAGCATGCATGTCAGCACACCGTCAAACACCTTGCTGTTTCCTGAAAATAGAATAGAAATCATTTGTCCACCTTTTCATAACGAATCACAGTCATCGTATTATTTTTCGCCCTCTCCTTCATCGTCGAATAAACCTGGTCCCGCAGAAGTCTCTTCTGTTTTTTCACCGGAAGGGAAGCATCGGGATAAAACGGACCGTCAACGTAGGTGACGATCTGCGGTGTTGACTTGGAACGTCCCCTCTGGTAAGTATTGGTCAGGCAGAATACCGGCACCTGTTTCTGAACCGGATAACGAAAAGAGGTATCTTTAAAAGGACGGATATCTGTATAAAAAGGCCAGATATGTGCCTCGGGGTAAATCATAACACATTTCCCCCGGTCTATGCAATCATCCACTGCCTCTACAAAATGCTTTGCAGCCTCCATATCATCGGGCAGCGGCAGCGCCCCGAGGCTCGGGGTGATCCGCCCCAAAACAGGCATGGACACGTTGTTTGGATGTACAATCACATACACATCCCTCGGCCGGTTCACCATAGTGGGAATCAACGCATCCGCCAGAAAATGCGTATGGTTGCCATACATGAAATATCCACTGTCCCCTGCCTGCTCTAACACCTTTGCTCCAATGATCCGGTGATGAAAGTGAAGTTTCATATATAATCTGGCCAGCGGAATAGCAACGATCCGATACCAGAATGCATGAGACATCCTTCCCCAAAGGTCATCCCTCAAATAACGATAGCTGCCGTCGATCCGCTTTGCCTGAATATGATCTCCTGCAAACTCATCGTTCAATTCATCCTGATAATAAATAATCTTTTGTTCTTTCTTCATAATAAGCCATTGTACTCCATTTGTTGTGGTTTGTCTACTATTTTATGTAGTTTTCAAAACTACATGCTGTAATCTCCGCATATTCACAAAATCGCTGCCGCACAAAATGTGTGGCAGCGATCTGCTTTCTCTTCCGTTATTCCAAAACCAGCCAGAGGCCCTTGCTTTATACGTTTGTTTTCGCAACATCCTTTTTACGATGTTTCTTCACCTCATAGAGCTGTTCATCCGCCAATGTCAGGCCATCCTCCAGGCTGTGTCTGTCATTCTCGCTGAAGCGGTATGCACCTGCTGAGACCGTGACATTATATGGCTTATCACTTTCATCATTAAACACTGTGAAGCGGTCGTAGATCCGCTCCAGAATCTGCTTTGGATTCTCCTCAGATGCAATGGCACAGGCATATTCATCGCCTCCGATTCGCGCAGCAATTCCCTCTTCCCCTACGATTGAATTTAAGATATCCGCAATGGTTCTCAGAGAAAAATCTCCGTCATCATGTCCATAACGGTCATTGATAATTTTCAGATTGTTCATGTCAACATAGATTACAACAAAAGGCCGGCGTTTCTCCTTACAACTTTTCATCAGAGGCTCTGCCTGCTGGAAAAATCCTCTCCGATTCCAGATTCCGGTCAATGGATCTCTCTTAGTCAGCGTATCCAGCTTCAGATTATTCTCCTGAAGAACATTCAAAGACTCCTCCAGCTGCATCATGATGGTTTCATTCGTCTTCAGAAGGTTGATCATCTTCACCGCTGCAGACATCAGATTTCCCAGGAATTCTCCGTTCTCCATAATGCCATTTGTCATATCACACATCAACAGACCATAAAGCATTTCATTTGAATAAAGCGGAAGCATGACCAGCATCAGCGGCTTCTTAATTCCCAGGGCCTTCGTGTCATACAGGCGGGCCGTAGAAATTTTCTGTCTTACCGATGGAACACTGGTCACCACCCCATCGCGCTGTGCTGCCTTCATATAAATCTCTTCCGGCATATGGAAAGGCTCATGATTCAAATGAATCATCGGGTTCTCAAAAGTATACAAAAAAGCATTATAAATGCCAAGCCAGTCCATCGTTCCCAGAACCTCACCATAGCTCTGGTCGCTTCCCTTCTCAAAGCGGAGAATCTTCATAATAAAATGCTTCATCTCGAAGTTTGCCCGGTTCTGTTTGTCACGCTGTTCATCCAGCCAATGACTCATGGTTAGATACTGCTCTCTCAGTTCGTCCTGATCCTCGTTCATTCCGGCAGGACGGCAGACGGAGTTTCTGCGGAGAAACTGTGTCGGAAGCTCTACGCTCTCCACCGGATCTCCGGCAATTGCACGAAGCAGAAGCTGCAGGGCTTCCAGCCCCAGCAAAGCTGCATCCGCCCGGACGGAGGATAAAGTAGGGAAAATCTGGGAGCACCAGTCTACATCATCATAGCCGAACACGGAAATATCCTGACCGGGCATCAGATTTCTCTTTTTCATCTCCTCATACAGGCCTGCTGCAATCTCGTCATTGCCACAGAAGACTGCCTCGATATCCGGATTATCATCCAAAAATTTCGCATACACATCGTAGGATTCGCCGCCGAATTCACTGACCGTAAATCGCTTCGGATCCACCGGAATTCCATTTTCCCGAAGAGTCCGTTCAAAGGTGTTCTTGCGTGCAATGGAATCTGAAATATCCTCCGGCCCACCGATCATTCCGATTCTGGTACAGTGGAGCTCCCTGATCAGATATTCAAGTCCATCACGAATTCCCTTATAATTATCGAAATTAACACTTACATATCCATCAATCTGTGAAGAAACCAAAACGCACGGGATTCCATCGAACTGATGCATAAAATCCTTCAATCTCTCCTTGGTAGCGAAACATCCGATGCAGTTTGCTGCCACGATGATACCATCCAGATTTTCCTTCGTTGCACAGGAAAAGACCGTCGAATACTGGTATTCATACATAATTTCCAGATTATCCGCGTAATCCCTGTCAATAAATTTTCCCGGAAGAACTATAAGGTTTACATTGTATTCCTCTGCCGCATTCCGAAGTCCCTTACAAAGTGCTTTTGTAAAGTCATCCGTAACGCCGCCTACCAGAATTCCGATTGTTTTTCTCTCCTCCATATACAGCTCCTTATCTTTCCGTCCTAATCTCTGATCTCACACGTTCCCCCATAAAATACATGAAACCTACATTAATTTTACACCAAACGAAAAAATATGTAAATTGTTTTCTCATTATGAAAGCAGTTTTCTCACCATGTCAGCGTCAAAAACAACCTCGCTGAGATGGTCTACCTCAATCTGATACAATGCATTCGCTGCCAGATGCTCTGCCGCCTGCTCCAGGTCACGGATGCCGCTGGTGTTCCTGTGGAGCTCAACCACCTCATCCAGTCCATCCTCCGTGAGAATACACTCTCCCTCTTTCATTCCAATACGTTTCAGCACCTTGGGAAGCGCGTACCGGGAAAAAATAACCTTTTTTTCCTCCGGCGTATAGTCAGGAATCTCGATAACTGCAAATCTGGACATGAGCGGTGCGCTGATCTTATCCTTCTCATTGGCAGTGGCAATTGGATAAACCCCCACTGTGGGAATCATACACTCAATATAGTTATCAGTAAATCCGAGATTGTCTAACAATGTCAGCAGCACATCCGCCGGATTTCCGTTGCCTTTTCCGGAGGCCGCCTTGTCCAGCTCGTTAATGATAAAAACCAGATTGGACTCCCCTGCCATGGAGAAGGCATCCATGATAATTCCAGGCTTGGCGTTGGCATAGATTCTCGAGCTTCCGGTAAGCTGCTCCGGGTCATTGATGGAACTCATGTCCAGAGTTGTCCAGGGAAGTTTCAGAATCCGGGCAACGGCATAGGCAATCTGGGACTTTCCGGTTCCCGCGGGTCCGATCAGAAGAAGTCCGTAGGCCGGGAGTGTATGCGTCCGATTGATCTGTATGATTGTCTCAATAATTCTCTGTTTCACGGTCTCCATACCGTAGAGCTCTTCGTCAAGGATTTTTCTCGCCTCATCGGGGTCGATGGCCTCAAAATAATTGCTTTTCCACCGGATATTCATCATGATGGACAGGGCGCGCTGGGCATGCCTCCTCTCCTCCGCCGACACCTCATGGGAACGGGCCACCGCAAGGTTACGTCTTGCCCACAGACGGATATTATCCGGCAATGTTCTTCCGGCACAGGTAATAAAATCCGTAATGCTTTGGATACTGGTAAGCTTCATGCTGTCACCGGTCTCCTCCTCATCCTCATCCGGCAGTTCCTCCGCCGGAGTATCACTGGCCAGAAGGCGGTCAATCATAAACTGCAAAAATCCGTCCTCCGCCGACAGCTTCACCCCGCCCCCCGACGCGATCTCCCGGATCTTGTAAACCGCATAACAGCCGTCCGAATTAACGGTTCCGGATAACCTTACATTGATATGATTTTCCCCCAGCCATTTTAAGAGACTGACAAACCGTTCATCAATAAACAGAATATCTGCGCTATGTTTTCCGGACTCCGCCTCAAACTCAAAAGCGGTCCTCTTAACCGGGTTCGTGAACAAACCATCTGTGTGATGCTTCCAGCCCCCTTCCACGGCGTCGAGATAAAGGATGGGTTCATCCTTTGAAATCTCGTGAGGATGTGAGTGAAACGTCTGATAGGTACAAACATTCTGTTCCGGTTTTTCAGGTTCCTTGTTAAAATCAAATACTGGCATACGATCCTCCCTGTTTTAAAAGAATTTTTTCTTTTTGAAGTAAATAATCTCGATAATCACAGTGATTACCGCAATCGCGATCACGACAAAATAACTGTACTTCCACTGCAGCTCCGGCATGTAGGAAAAATTCATGCCATACCATCCGGTCAGCAGGGTTAATGGCAGAAACAATGTGGTAACCACTGTCAGGATACACATGATTTTATTTTGTTTGGCATCCTGCATAGACTGATACAGTTCCCGAAGCTGAAGCACGTTGTCCTGCAGCAAATGAACGTGGTTCTGCAGCCGCTCAATCCGGTTGGTAAAGCGCTCCCAGGAATCGCCACCAGTCACCATCTCCATACTCTCATGGGAACAGACTGCATCCCCGATGGAAACCAGCTGCGCATAATAAGCGTTGAGCTCGGAAAGCTTCTGCCTGTGTCTGGTCAACAGCGCAAAGAAATCATGCTCCCTTCCGGCCAGCAATTCCTCCTCCATCTGCTCCATCTCCTTCTCAAAGTGAGAAAGATAGAGAATATCATTTTCCACCATAAGTTCCATCACCTTCAGAAGAATCTGATCCGGGCTGGTCTCGTTTTCGAAACGTTCCTTCTGCTTCTCCAGCCAGTGCTTCAGTTCCCCGGAATCTTCGATAAAATAAAGCTTATCCTCTGTCATATAAAAACCGAAGGAGAGCTGGGGAATACGCTCCTCCTTCTTCTGGGGAATCCGTAATGTCCCCAGAATACACTCCCGGAACACCTCTGCCTTACAGTAGCGGACAGAGCCAAGGCTGTGTAAAAGCTCCCGCTCGTGAAAAAAGCCTTCTTTATTCTTTCGGATTTCTTCTGCATTAATCAGCTTTACAACGGCATCTGCCATTTTTGTCACCCTCTTGCCATTTGTTGTCTGTAATTGTTGTCTTATACATTTTCTGCACAGGATAAAAAAAGTATAACACAACCTCTGACGATTGTATTATACTTTTTTGATTTGTTATAAAGATTATACCAAAAGAATGGTACATGCCGCCTCTCTGCTAAAAGTGCTTCGTTTCTCATAATCAAATAACAGCCCGCGCGGCTCCTCTTCATATGCAATTTCTTTGTAGTCAGAAAGCATTTCCCAGGGGTTTATCTCTGACACGGCATAATGAAATGGTTCTAAGTGACAGTATTTTCTCTCATAACCCATGTCCCGCAGCATCTTTGAGGTCTTTCTGTGAAATGCCGAAAGATCCGGTGCCCACTTCGGTCTCGCTTTTATATTTTCCCGGATATACAGGTCGAACAGCAGGGTCTCTCCATACAGCTTTCGGTGATCCGGGTCCGTCTGCACCGCAAAATCATAAAGAATCTCTGCCCTTGCAAGACGTGTGTGGCTCATCTGATCCAGGCCCTTTTTCCGATAGTAAGCTGCAAGCTTCAGATAAAGTGCAAAGGGACTGGTAAATTGCAGCTCCAAAACTGCCAATGTCCGTAAGAACTGTCCGCTGTTGTAGTGAATTTCCAGCATTTCCTCTACCATCTTAATACGCTGCATTTCCCCGTAGGTCAGCCACCGGTTCTGCAGGATTTCATAAGGCGGTTTATCCCGATACACGAGCCGGTAGGCATCCGCCATGTCATACATATGTGAGCCTTTGAGCACCTTAAGAAACCCCAGCTGCAGCTGCTGGATCTTGAGCCTGTAAATCTCATCAAAGGATCTGCAAAAGGAGTCGTAGTCTTCGTAGGGAAGCCCTGCGATCAGATCCAGATGCTGATGTATATTACCGCCCTGTTTCACACATCGAACCACTTCCTTTAACCGTTCCAGATTCATCGCTCTCCGGATCTCCTGAATCGTCTCCCGGTTGGCAGACTGCACACCGATCTCCAACTGCACCAGCCCCGGGCGCATTTCTTCCAGCAGCGAAAGCTCCTCCTCATTCAAAAGATCCGCTGATACCTCAAAGTGAAAATTGGTCACTCCGTTATCGTGCTCCTTGATATACCGCCAGATTCCCAGAGCATGCTCGTGGCTGCAGTTAAAGGTTCTGTCTACGAATTTCACCTGCGGCACCTTTTGATCCAGGAAAAATTGAAGTTCCCCATACACCAGGGACAGACTTCTCATCCTGAGGTGCCTGTCCACCGACGAAAGACAGTAGGAGCAGGAAAAAGGGCACCCACGGCTGGATTCGTAATAAATGATCCGATTCTCAAACTTCTCCAGATTCCTGTAGCAAAAGGGCAGCTCATCCATCGATAACGGTTCTGCCGGCGGATTCACATGAATGCTGTTTTCTCCGTCTCTGTAGGCAATTCCAGGCATTTTCCTAAGCTTTGAAACATCCATCCGCCCCTTATAATATTGGCACAATCGGGTAAAGGTGCGTTCTCCCTCCCCCATCATAATACCCGTCACCCCGGGGTTTTCCCGCAAAAATTCTTCTGTCTGAAAAGAGACCTCCGGTCCTCCCAGCCAGACAGGGACCAACGGTCTGATCTTATGAAATTCCGTGACCAGCTCCTTTACATATTCAATATTCCAGATATAGCAGGAAAAGCACAACACATCCGGTCTTCTGTCATAAATGTCACTTAAAACCGCTTCCAGGGGCTGATTGATGGTATACTCCGCAAGATGAGTCTCAATTCCCTGCATCCCGGCGTAAGCCGCAAGGGAATATACTGCCAGATTCGAGTGTATGTATTTTGCGTTTATGGCGGTGAGCAGAATGCCACCGATATCCGATTCTTTATACAAAGCAGATATATTTCTCCTCCATTTATTTCATAGCTATTATACCAGGTAAATACCTGATTTTCTATAGCAGAGTTTACCTTTTCTTTCCCATTTCTTTCCCACAATCATTACATGATTACTCGTTCCTAAAATAGATTCTTCGCGGCAGACCGAGTAATGGTAATCGCACCATACCTTAAACTGCTCTTCATCCCACTTGTCTACGATATCGGACTTATTTCCTAAATTGGACATATGAGAAAAAATTTGTTTTCTACATCCCAATTTCCATGCTTAGAACATCTCCATCAACTCTACACGTATCGACTTTTTTAAACAGAAGAAGATAATATCCTTGAAGGAGCCAACAACCGTCTAAGTTATCATCCTTTGGAATATAGTTGTCGTAATATAGCTTTCGCCACTCAAATGAATCCGGTTTTAATAGCACCTTTTTAAAATGTTCCTCTGACCTTTTTCTGTCACTTTCTCTTTCTCGGCGATTTCTCTGGTTTTGTCATAAACAATATGCTCAATATTATCTGGATCTATGCCAAGTATTTGCCATACCAAAGACACCCATTTGAATGATACATCGCAAAACACATTGTCCTCATAATATTCTTTGATCAAACTGTCGGATCCATTTTGTAGTTCTTTCCGAAAATATATCCTCTCATATGCATAGTTTTTGCTAATCTGAATCCATTCAGTATTATTTGAATTGAAAGCATTCTCCATAAAATGAAAAGTCTTTTCCGGTTGAACCCAGTTCCCTTCAAAGCCTGCCTCGCCTACGAAATATTCCTTACCATCATTTGTAAGCATAATGATTGCGCCTGGACCTCCCAGCCCAGACCCGATACTATAGGAAAACGCAATCACTCTACTGAATAGCTCTTCATTTAAATCTTCAAATTTAAAGCTCATATGAATTATTACCTCAGAATATTGTTTTCAATATACTCAATAGCTCCTTCCACCGTGTTCTCACCTTTCAGAACACCGAACACCGGATAAGAAAGCTTGTCCAATAATTCCGGGCAATAGCAGGTCATATAATCAAGGGTTTCAACAGGTGCTACCTCCCAGAAATCGTAATTGACTATCGTTGTTATCGTCAAATCATAACAATCATCAACCGTCAGATACATTCTTGGAGTATATAGCATATGAGGCTCATACAGGCCGTATGCATCTCCACAGCTTAGAAATACTCTAGCATTAATATAGTTCAAAAGCTGAAGAAGTCTTTCTCTATGGTCACTGTGTTTACAGATTTCTGCTCCAGTAGCGTTATAATATACACGCACTTCTGCATTATCTCCTTCGTAGAACCAAATACAAGACTCCACATAGCCATCCGGCGCATTGTCCGCTCTATACTTAATGGTATACCTAATGCATCCGTCATCATTATCCTTAACGTTTGCAATATTGTGGTTTTTCATATAATCCACAAAGCTTTTTATAGCCTCTCTCTTTGTCATTTGATCATTCTCCCCTTATACTATACTTAATCGTTGATTCGGTAGCCATGATTTATCATCAATATACAAGTCGCAACTGATCTTACGTGAATCATTTCCAAATAAAGAGATAACATCCGGCAAGTTTTCATTTACTGCATCAAAGCAGAGCCCATGTTCTTTACACCAATCGATAGCAATCTGGAGCGCTTCCCCCTCCCTGCATGTCCACAAGATCAGCTTGTCACCTTTCTTTCTACATATAATCAATTCTTCAATTAACTCTATATTGGGTTCTCCTGTCCCAGGCCAGCGGCTATAGCAGAGCGTTCCATCGAAATCAACGGCAATCGTTTTATTATGCATAATCATCACCCACACATTCTAAGTTCAGAAACAATAAAGCTATGATCTGGAGTGCCAATCTCCGACACATTAGTCCCGTACACATCTTCATATCTAGCGTTTTCAGCAGAAACCGTTGATGTTACTGCCAAATGGTCAATTGCCATAAAACCCTTAAAGCTATATCCAGTCATGGGCACCATCCGAATGTTTCTATCTAAGAGCGACTGTTCTATCATCTGGAAATTAAAGTATTGGCGCGATTTTCCACTATAGGACTTTATATCGCCAATAACCCCGTGATTCCAATCTCCTACTAATACAATATTGGTATCCGTAAGTGAATCCACGTATTTCATCGCGTTGCTCCACTGCGCAAATCGATCCTTATAATCGGCTATACCAGAATCTGAAACCAATATACGTAATATCAGTAGATTTATCTCTATACCTTCATCATTGGCTATCCTTACATGCATAAAGTGAGGTGAAGTCATCGAATAAATCTTCTTCGCAGAGTAACCACGTTTCACCCAGCAAGACACCCCCCTACCCTGCCGATCGTCTGTTGCAGCAATACGAACAAATCCCGCTGCCAGCATTCCATCGTACTCGTCTGAAGCACAGCCTTCCATATCCTCGTAATTGCATATAAAATCCGGGCCGAACTGAAGCTGGGATCTTGCCACTTCTCCTGACAACCTATAATCTGATGCCTCATGACCTCTCTCGATCCGAAGATTTAGGCTTGTTGCAACTAATGTTGGATTCCACATACTCATAACAATTATCCTTCCTTTCTTTTTTATAATTGCTTTAATACCTTATTATCTTTTTGCCTGTGGCCTGCAAGATGATGTGCAGGTATCTGTAAACTATACTACACCTGTCATTTTATATTGTCAAGTTTTTTTAGTTATCTTTTTACCTTGATTTTTCTTAAACAATAGAATATAATGATATCCATAATAAGGAGGCAGAAAAATAGCATGTATTCATATAATTTTTCACTAAAACCCGCAAATAAGCATAGCAATATTAACTACTTAGAAATTTCTGAGCTTATCACTAACTCCATCATATCTTGCAACCAAGGCGTAACATATACTCGCGATTCGAAAAAAATCGAATTAATAGCCATTGAGCCTAATCAAATACAGCTTAAGCTTCACTGCAAAACCCCATTAGCCAATGCATCTCGTAGTCTAAGTGCGCTATCAAGAGAATTATTAAAGAACAATGCCAATGTGTTTGCTGATTCGATTTATAATAAAACCCTATTTTCAATCCAATTGATTGATGAGCAACACTCATTTTCGGATGAATCTCTTTCTGACCCTGACTTGATTAAAGCAATTGTTGACTTACTTTATACATACACTGCAACCACACCCGCTGATGCTGAAAAAAGAAATTCTACGATAAATCAAATCAAAAAGCTTGTTGCTCCTTACTACAAAAGATAAAAACAAAAAAGCCCGTAATTATCTAAAAAACAGACAACCACGGGCATCCTCTCAAACCATATTCAGTTACACACATTGGCAATAATCCAGGCTTAACCATCCAGCACTGCTCTTCAGACTTCCCCATCCAGCCTCAGAACCCTTACCGGATTTCACCTCAACAATCGTATAAACTCCCTGTGGCACATACTTCCCTGTCATGGCATTATCTGTACCATCCAAGACACCATTGTCCTCATAATATAGTAGAGGATACCCTCTGGATATCGCCTTCTTATATGCCAGTTTCAATCTTAACAACAGTTTAATGAAGATCATTCTAACATCAATATAAGGAACGGATTCTTATCATAATGAAT
This sequence comes from uncultured Lachnospiraceae bacterium, assembly GCA_945949045.1. Classification (GTDB taxonomy): domain Bacteria; phylum Bacillota; class Clostridia; order Lachnospirales; family Lachnospiraceae; genus Roseburia. The sequence goes on along the minus strand of CAMFDG010000017.1, from coordinate 26,068 downwards.
GGTAAAAAAACAGAAGACCCGAAAGTTTTCTGCTGTAAATATCTACTATATCATTTGAAAATGTCTCAATGCATCCTCTATAGCCTTTACCTTTTCTTCCGGACATCCAGGCTGTCTGCTATTCTCAGATTTTGGCTTATTGTAATTCTCTCTTTCTAAGATGCCATGCTTCTGCTTTACCTGAGCAATGTTCAGATTTGTCACATGAAATCCATAGTGCTCCTGAACCCATTCCTCGATCTCTTTGTATATAGCTTTAGCCTCAGCACTTGTGAGATCAAGTTCATCCATATCTAACTTAACATTGACATGATGTTTTGCTTCATGAAGTTTGGACAATAAACATACCGTCTCCACGTGATACGTCCCCGGAAACATATCCACGCAGCAAATTTTCTCCACCCGGTATCCCCTCGCCAGAAAGGCTTCGAGATCTCTCGCCAGACTGGTCGGTTTACAGGAAATATACAGCATCCGATCCACCCCGTATGCCAGAATTTTCTCTAAAGCCTTCGGATGGATGCCATCCCGCGGCGGATCCAGAACAATCATATCCGGCCGTTCCTCAATGGTATCCAGAACCTTAAGGACATCACCGGCAAGAAACTCGCAGTTGTCCAGATGATTCAGCGCCGCATTTTCCTTTGCAGCGCCAACGGCCTCCTCTATGATTTCCACGCCCACGACCTTCCGGCAGACCGGCGCCAGCATCTGGGCAATTGTTCCCGTTCCGCTGTACAGATCATATACGGTCTGATCCGACAGCCGCTTCTCATCCTCCCCCAGGATAAAGGAACGGGCCGTCTCGTACAGCACCTCCGCCCCCAGGGAATTGGTCTGGAAAAAGGAGAACGGAGAAATCTGAAAACGAAGTCCCAGAAGCTCTTCATAAAAATGATCTACGCCGTACAGGGTGTCCGTTCCCTCATTGCAGACTACATCTGCCACACGATCGTTTCTTGTATGAAGGATTCCTCGAATTTCCCCTTCCAGATTCAGTGAGAGCAGTGCCTGCTGCCATCCCTCCAGAAGACTTTTTTCCAGTTCTGCATCGACGGTCCCCGCATAAGGACATCTTCCACTGCTTTCCTCATGCACCGCCCCTGTGACTTCAACCGCACGCCAGTCCTGGGTGGTGGTGACCAGATCCACAAGAATCTCTCCCGTGCGGACCGCCCCTCGCACCAGCAGATGCCGCAGATAACCGGTGTGCCGCAGCCTGTGATAATAGCTTATATTTTTATCGGAAAAATAGTCCAGTGTCACCGCAAGAATCGCCCGGAAATCGGAATCCACAATCTGACAGTCTTTCACTGTTACAATATCATAAAAGCTCCCTCTCTTATGCATGCCAAGGGCCAATGGACCATCCTTGTATTCATCCCCAAAGGAAAATTCCATCTTGTTTCGATAGGCATTCTGACGAGGACTTGGCAGGATGCCTGAGAATTCGTAGTCGCAGGCACCGCCAATCGCGTTCTCCATCAGCTTTTTTACCTGATTTTCTTTCAGCTTCAGCTGCTCCTCGTAGGGAAGGCTCTGATACGCGCATCCGCCACAGCTTCCGAAATGCGGGCAGGCACTTTCCGATTCCAGTGGTGAAGGGCAGATGGTTTCCAGAAGTCGTCCCTCTGCTTTGCCCTTTCTTGCTTTGTTGACTGCAAAGGACACCCGCTGACCGGGAATGGTATTCTTTACAATCACACGCTCTCCCTCATCGGTCACTACCACTCCCTTATTTGGAAATTCAATTCTTTCTACAACGCCCTCCGCGATCTGACCCTTTTTCATTGTTCTTCCAGCTCCTTTTCCTGTTTTCTCCCTGGTGACAGATCTATGCCACACCACCTGTTTTATAGCGGAAAAAAGGGACTACTTCACGCAGTCCCTTATACTTCCAATCTCAGTTTCCTGTCAAAAAAATTAATCCTCGTCAGTCTCTGACTTTGCCTCAGCCTCTGCAGCGGTCTCCTTAGCGGAAGTCTCGCTTGCTGCCTCCGGATCATCATCCTCATCCTCAAAGAAATCATTGTCAAATTCATCCTCGAAATCATCCTCGAAATCATCCAGATAATCCGGGGTGAAGAAACGGTAAATTCCGTAAACAGCTGCTGCAACAGCAACAATGACACCGATAATTGCAAATGCAATCAAAAATTTGGAAGGCTTCTTTTCTTCCTCTTCCTTCTTCAGAAGCTTATTTAACTTCGCAGCATTCAATACATCATTCACCTTTGCGGATGAAAGTAAATCCTCAACCTTGCTCATGGTACATACCTCTCCTTCCTGTGTTGAATTTAGATATATTATACCATATGTATTCCCATTTTCCTATGAAAAATTATATTTTTCACAATTTTTTTAATTTTGCAAAAGCAGCAAACATTTTCTTGGTTCCGGCCTTATCAAAATCTACGGTCACCTCGTAATCCCGGCCTCCCGACACAATGGAGGTCACCACACCGTCGCCAAACTTAAAATGACGGACCCGGTCTCCCACCTGATAGGATAATCCGCCATGACTTTCCTGAGCACTGCCGAAATTCCGCTGGTTCTTAACCTGGGTGTACACCGGAACCCGGCGAAAGTCTCCCAATGCCTTCTTAAAGGTACTCTGTTCCATGGGTTCCTCACGGGATGGCTCCTCGTAAATCTGTCCCGCCAACAGCTCCGACGGGATTTCCTTCACAAAACGGGACACCTTCCCATACTGGGTCTGCCCCCGAACCATACGTACCTTCGCCGAAGTAATGGTCAGATGATTCATGGCTCTTGTCATGCCCACATAAGCAAGCCGACGTTCCTCCTCTATTTCCTGGGTGGCATGGTCACTGGTAATGGACATATAGCTGGGGAAAAGGCCATCCTCCATCCCTGCCAGATAGACATTGGGAAATTCCAGTCCCTTGGCACTGTGAAGGGTCATCAAGATCACATAATCGCTGTCCTCATCCAGGCTGTCAATGTCCGCCACCAGCGCAACCTCCTCCAGAAATCCTCCCAGCGTAGGATTCTCGGCACCCTGTTCATAATCCACTGCTTTGGTGATAAGCTCATCAATATTCTCAATCCTGGCCCGGGCCTCATCGGTGTCCTCCGCCTCCAGTTCCCGCACATATCCGGTAGTTTCAATGATTTCCTGTATAAGCTCCGAAACCGTACGAAGCTTTGCCTTAGCCTTCATGGCCTGGACAAAGATCACAAAAGGCTTGATCTTTGCTGCTGCCCGGCCCAATCCCGGAATCTGCTCCGCCTGACAGAGGGCCGAATAGAAATCCATTTCCTGCTCTGCAGCGTATAAGGACACCTTATTTATGGTGGAAGCACCGATTCCCCGCTTCGGCACATTGATAATTCTCTTCACTGCCAGGTCATCCCTGCCGTTATCAATGGTTTTGAGATAACTGAGCAGATCCTTCACCTCTTTGCGGGAATAGAAATTAACCCCACCCACAATCTTATAGGGGATATTTCCGGTAATAAAGCGTTCCTCAAAAAGACGTGACTGGGCATTTGTCCGGTACAAGACCGCACAATCCTTATAGGAATACTGTCCCTTTCGTACCCGCCTTGCAATATCACGGGCCACATAGTCCGCTTCCTCCGAGGCTGTATCCAGCTGCTCAAAGGTAATCTTGTCCCCCGGTCCCTGGTCGGTCCAAAGCCTTTTGTCCTTGCGCTGCACATTGTTGGCGATCACACTGTTGGCAGCATCCAGGATATTCTGGGTGCTGCGGTAGTTCTGCTCCAGCTTAATGACCTTCGCCTCCGGAAAATGATTCTCAAAATTTAAAATATTATGGATATTGGCCCCGCGGAACTTATATATGGACTGGTCATCATCTCCCACCACGCACAGATTCTTATATTTGGAGGCCAGCAGACGGATTAGCTCGAACTGGGCCGTATTGGTATCCTGATACTCGTCCACCATAATATATCGGAAGCGCTCCTGATATGCGTTCAGCACCTCCTTGTCCAGCCGGAAAAGCTCCACGGTCTTCATGATCAGATCATCAAAATCCAGCGCATTGTTCTGTCTGAGGGCCTTCTGGTATTCTCTGTAGACCTGTGCCTGCCTTCTCTTACCGTAATCTCCGGCTGCCTTTGTCTCAAATTCCACCGGATCGATGAGCTCGTCCTTTGCGGAGGATATCGCTGCCAGAAAGGACTTCTCCTTTGTCAACTTGGTGTCGATTTCTAACCGCTTGCAGATATCCTTCATCAGCGTTTTCTGATCATCTGCATCGTAGATGGTGAAATTGTTGTCATAACCCAGTCGATCAATATAACGCCTTAAAATCCGTACGCAGGTGGAGTGAAAGGTGGATACCCAGATGCTCTCCGAGCCATAGCCCACCAGCCGGTCGATTCTCTCCCGCATCTCCCCGGCCGCCTTGTTGGTAAAAGTGATAGCCATAATATGGTAGGGATTGACCCCTTTCTCCTCGATCAGATATGCCGTCCGGTGTGTCAGGACGCGCGTCTTTCCCGATCCGGCTCCAGCCAGAATCAGAAGTGGTCCCTCTGTAGTGAGAACAGCCTCCTGCTGCTGTGTGTTCAGTGAATCCGTTAAAATCATACTATACTCCGTTTCTTCCAATCATCTTCATTTTTCCTTATGTCAGATTTTAGACATAAGGAATCCTCCCGCACTCCGTGCGGGTCCCTCCTTATGTCAGGTTTTAGACATAAGGAATCCTCCCACACTCCGTGCGGGTCCCTCCTTATGTCAGATTATATCATACCCTTGGCAAATAGAACATACATTCTTACCATTTTTAAAAAATAGAGAAAAACCTTGTCATCTAGTTTTCAATACTATATAATAATTTGAGTGGGGTGATATTATGGAAAATGATATGAAGGCATTTCTTGCCGCTTTACAAAAAAAGTTAAAATCCATCGATTATGTGAAGACAGAAGATATCCCGAACATCGGATTATATATGGATCAGGTAACCACCTTCATGGACGAGCAGTTAGAGGCCTGCAAGCGCTATGAGAGTGATAAGATCCTGACCAAGACCATGATCAACAACTATGCGAAGAACAACCTGCTTCCCGCGCCGGAGAAGAAGAAGTACTCCAAGGAGCATGTGGTCACGCTGCTGTTCATCTACTACTTCAAGAATCTGTTAAGCATCAGTGATATCCAGTCCATTTTGGGGCCGCTGACCGATCATTATTTCGGCAGTAAATCCGGTCACAACATGGAGGACATCTATAACGAGGTATTCAATCTGGAAAAGGAGGAGTCCAACAAGCTTCTCAAGGATATCGGCAAAAAATACACGATTGCCAAGGACACCTTTTGTGATTTTCCCGAGGAGGATCAGGCCTTCCTGCAGAATTTCAGTTTCATCTGTATGCTGAGCTTTGATGTCTACCTCAAGAAAATGATCATCGAAAGCGTCATCGATGACCTGAAGGAAGCCTCCAAGGACAAGGACTGAAGAATCAAAAAGGATTTCCGGCCGGAAATCCTTTTTTCGTCTAATCCTGCTGTTCTTTGTTTTTGTTTTCCATGCGGGAATAAACCAGCTCATAGCCATCATTCCCGTAATTGAGTGAACGATTGACCCGGCTGATGGTTGCCGTAGATGCACCGGTTTTCTCTGCAATCTCCAGATAAGTATTCTGATCACGGAGCATTCCTGCCACCTCAAACCGCTGGGACAGGGAAAGCAGTTCGTTCACCGTGCAGACATCCTCAAAAAAGGTATAGCACTCCTCTCTGTTCTCAAGGCACAAAATTGCATCAAATAACCGGTCAACAGCTTCTGATCTAAGTTTTTTACTCATGTAATCCCTCTTTTCGTTTCTCTTTCTTTATTTTTTCTATTCAGAACCCGGGCTCTGAATAGTTACATTTTTATTATTTTAACATATTAAAGTTATAAAGTAAACAGATTTCTTGCAATAATCTTTCTGTATGATATAATACTGTTACCATAATTACATTTAGGAATAAAGTGATACGAGGGGATTTCATGAAAAAAACAGCCTACTTTTTTTCCGGCTTCCTGCCGATTCTCACGGCGGTTGCCATTCAGTTTATAGCGTCTTTCTTTACAGCAGGAATTGCTGCTTTCTTTCTTCTGTTTTCCGGCGGACACCAAGGCATCATGTCAGAAATGAACGCTCTGCTTACCAATACCGAATTCAATGCCTGCCTGATGATCATTTATACCATCATCTGTATTTTACTCTTTGGCACTTTTTATTACAGCAACCTTGGCGGATGTTTTCTTCCCAAGCCTTCGCGCACCTTCCACCCGCTGCAGCTTTTAGGAATTATGGTTCTGGTTCCGGGTTCGCAGTTCTTCTGTGATTTTCTTACGACAGTGGTCTCAACCATCGTTCCCAGGTGGCTGGAGCAATACAAGGAGCTTCTGGAGAATGCCGGGCTGGATGACAATATCGGACCCCTGCTGCTTTTGTACAGCGTCCTCCTGGGCCCTATCTGTGAGGAACTGATTTTCCGGGGAGTGACTCTCCGCCTTGCCAGAAAGGCTCTTCCCTTCTGGTTTGCCAACCTGTTTCAGGCAGTCCTGTTCGGTATCTACCACATGAACTGGATTCAGGGAATCTACGCCTTCGCCTTCGGAATTCTTCTGGGATACATCTGTGAAAAGGGAGGAAGCATCTATGATTCCATCCTGTTACACATCCTGTTTAATTTCTGGGGCACCGTCATCGGACCGATGCTTGAAAGCCTGCCGGACAACCTGCTGACCTCAGTAATCATCCTTGCAGGAACCTTCTTATCGCTAGGCGCCGGAATCCCTTTGTTTTTTTGGGGAACCAGGCGAAAAGAACTTAAGAATGCTTCCCCTGGTCTCGAATGATCTTTAGAATCTTACATTCATAATAAACCGAGGGAAGAAGAATCATCCCGATCACAAGGAGGCTGTATGCCTCCTTTAATGCTATTCCCAACGCATCGCACACACAGGGAATCAAAAGTCCCAGCACGAAAATGAGCTTTACCACACGCACCATGCGGATGGAAAGCTTCCTTACTTTCCCAATACATAATTCATCCGGAATCCGGTTGATTTTCTCCGGATGGCAGCTTAAGATTGTCAGCAGTGCATACACTAATACCAGACAGAGTATATTTCCCATATACCGGTATGGACTCACGTGATATGTGACTCCGTAAAATATCTGCAGCCCGATATAGACAATTCCAAGGATCAGTCCCACCGCCTCCATCAGAAGCGCCGGCACCGTCAAATCTTCTTTTTTCATCCTGTATCTCCTATCCGTTTTTACGTTTCTGTTTTGCATCCATTGTACCATCTTTTCGTCTTGAATTCCATATTTCATGTGCTATAATTAAATCCGGTGTACAACCAAATAAACTATCGTAAATCGCAATCGCAAAGGAGAATTCATGGGAGAATTATTACTACCAAAGGATTATAACCCTGAGCTGAATCTGCACGATACCCAGCTCGCTATTAAAACCATCAAGGATTTTTTTCAGGCACTTCTGGCCCAGCGCCTGAATTTAACCCGCGTTTCCGCTCCTCTGTTTGTGGATCCGGATACCGGTCTCAATGACAACCTGAACGGCTATGAGCGTCCGGTCACCTTCGGGATCAGGGAGCAGAATGAAAAGCATGCGGAGGTAGTCCACTCCCTTGCCAAATGGAAGCGCTATGCCCTGAAAAAATACGGCTTTGGCATCGGAGAAGGCATATATACCGATATGAACGCCATCCGCAGGGATGAGGATACAGACAATATCCATTCTATTTTTGTGGACCAGTGGGATTGGGAGAAGATTATTGAGAAAAAAGACCGGAATCTCGATTTTCTGAAGGAAACTGTCCGGACTGTATATAAGTGTCTCCGGAAAACGGAGCAGTACATGGCGATTCAGTATGATTACATTGACTTAAGCCTTCCCAAGGAGATCTTCTTCATTACCTCCCAGGAGCTTGAGGACATGTTCCCGGATAATACGCCAAAGGAGAGAGAATACTACATCACCAAAGCCAAGGGTGCCGTCTGCATCATGCAGATCGGTGACAAGCTGGTCTCCGGTGAACCACACGATGGCCGTGCTCCCGATTATGATGACTGGGCGCTGAATGCGGATATTCTTGTTTACTATCCGGTTTTAGACATCGCCTTGGAACTCTCTTCCATGGGGATCCGCGTGGACAGGGAAGCCCTTTTAAGCCAGCTCGACAAGGCCGGCTGCCCGGAACGAAAGGAGCTCCCCTTCCAGCATTCTATCATCGAAGAAGAGCTCCCCTACACCATAGGCGGCGGTATCGGCCAGTCCCGTATCTGTATGTTTTTCCTTCGCAAAGCCCATATCGGCGAGGTGCAGAGCTCTCTCTGGCCGAAGTCGACCATCAAAAGCTGCGAGGAACATCACATCCCTCTTCTGTAAAAGGGCTATTCCTCTAACTCTTTCATCCATAGGGCACAGGAGGCATCGCTCGGCATCCGCAGATCCCCCCGGGGTGACACGGCAGCCGAGCCCACCTTCGGGCCATCCGGCAGACAGGAGCGCTTGAACTGCTGTGCAAAATAGCGTCTGCAGAAGGTTTTCAGCCACTTCAGAATAAAGGCCTCTTCATATACCCCCTTGAACGCGATCTTTGCCAGCCGGTATATTTTTGCCGGTGAAAAGCCCAGACGAAGCATATGATAGAGGAAAAAGTCATGGAGCTCGTAAGGCCCCACCAGATCCTCGGTTTTCTGGGATATCTGTCCATTTTCCGGTGGCAGGAGTTCCGGAGATACCGGAGTATCCAACACATCCAGAAGCGTCTTTTTTAACAAATCCTCTCCACAGGTATCCGCATAATAACGTACCAGATGACGCACCAGCGTTTTTGGCACCGAGGCGTTGACCGCGTACATGGACATATGGTCTCCGTTGTAGGTAGCCCATCCCAGTGCCAGTTCCGACAGGTCTCCGGTTCCGATTACCAGTGCATTGTTCTTGTTGGCAATATCCATCAGTATCTGCGTGCGCTCTCTGGCCTGGGAATTCTCATAGGTTACATCATGCACCGACGGATCCTGTCCGATATCAGAGAAATGCACATTCACCGCATTTTTGATATCAACCTCCACAAACTCTGCCCCAAGACAGTGAATCAGATTCACCGCGTTGTCATAGGTTCTGTCTGTAGTACCAAAGCCCGGCATGGTCACCGCGGTGATTCCTTTCCGGTCACGTCCCAGCAGATCAAAGGCTCTTGCAGTGACAAGGATGGCAAGGGTAGAATCCAGCCCTCCCGAAATGCCCACAACGGCATTGGCACCGGTATGCTCTAACCGCTTCGCCAGACCTTTGGCCTGTATCATGAGGATCTCATCACAGCGCTTGTCCCTTTCCTCCTTGATTCCCGGCACGAAGGGTGCAGGATTGATATACCGGGTAAGTTCTGTCTCCTCCACTTTTAAGTCAAATTCAATCTCACTGTGAGTATCTTCCCCCACAAATGTGGTCATTCGTCTTCTTTCCTCTGTGATTCGTTCCACATCGATCTCCGAATCGGTAATTCCGTAGGTAAAGCGTCTGGACTGGGCCAGAAGCCGGCCATTCTCCGCAATCAGATTATGACCGGAAAAAACCAGATCCTGCGTCGATTCTCCATCTCCTGCGGAGGCATAGAGATAAGCACAGATCAGGCGGGCGGACTGCCCCACCACCAGTTCTCTGCGGTAACTCTCCTTACCCGTGATCTCATTGGAAGCAGACAGATTCACGATCACATCCGCACCTGCAAGGGCATGAGAAATACTCGGCGGGTTGGGAACCCAGAGATCCTCACAAATTTCCACCGCAATCTTAAGCTTCGGGAGCTGCCGGCAGGTAAAAATCATATCCGTATCCACCGGCACCCGGCTTCCGTCCGGAAGATACGCCTCCGTGCAAAGCTCTGCCCCCGAAGCAAAATGTCTTGCTTCATAAAACTCGTTGTAATTGGGAATAAAGCTCTTCGGCACCATGCCAAGCACCTTTCCGTGGGAGATAACGGCCGCCACATTGTAGAGCTTTCCCCCGATTTCGTAGGGAAGCCCCACAAAAAAGATGGCATCCAGCTCCCCGCTTTCTGCCGCGATCTTCATCAGTTCCTCAGCGGCACCCCGAAGAAGCGTTTCCTGAAAAAACAGATCCTGACAGGTATAGCCGGTAATACAAAGCTCCGGAAATACCACAAGCTTTGCTCCCTTCGTCACACTTTCCCGCATCTGCTGTCTGATCTGCTGTCCGTTATATTCTGTATCTGCCACACGAATCTTCGGCGTGGCCACTGCTGCTTTTACAAATCCCTGTCTCACTTTCGAAGCTCCTTTAACTCGTCAATATCGAAATGGTATGCCTTGTTGCAGAACTGGCATTTGACCTCTATCCCCTCACCGTCGTTGATAATGGAATCCATATCCTTTTTACTGATGGTGGCAAGGGCCCGGGAAACCTTTTCCTTGGAGCAGTCACAGACAAATGCCGCCGGTATCCTGTCTACAACCTCCACACCAAGATCCCCTAAGATTTCCTCCAAAATGCCCTCCGGTGACAGTCCGCGCTCCAGCATCATGGTGACAGAATCAATTTCCCTGATCTTCTGCTCCAGTTTGTCGATGACCTCATCGCTGGTAAAGGGCATGAGCTGAATAATGAAGCCCCCTGCCTGCTTGACTGTATTGTCTGGATTCATGAGAACGCCAAGACCTACCGCCGAAGGAATCTGCTCTGAGGTGGCAAAATAATAGGTCAGATCCTCTGCGATCTCTCCGGTCTGAAGCTGACACTGTCCCACATAGGGCTCCTTCATACCCATGTCCTTGATCACACTCAAAATGCCAAGATCCAGTGCGCCTCCCACATTCAGATGTCCCTGTTCATTGGGCGGAAGCTCTACCACTGGATTTGAGGCAAATCCCTTGACGTTGCCTCTGGAATCCGCCGTCACTGTCAGGCCCTTTGCCGGTCCGCTGCACTGAATCTGCAGGGTAAGTAGATCCTTCTCTCCCTTCAGCATAGTTCCCATCATGGCTCCACCGGAAAGAAGACGCCCCAAGGCCGCGGTCATGATCGGCGACGTGTTGTGATCCTGCCTCGCTGTCTCCACCAGGTCTCTCGAAGTAATCGCAAAAGCCCGGATTGCTGCATCCGCTGCCGTTGCACGTACAATATAATCTGTCATAATTCTCTCATCCTTTCTGTGCGAGCAGAGTCACGCGCTCGCTGTCCCTGCGCACCGGTTCCCTTGTGTAATCATCAAAAAGCTCCACCCTTGTAAAGCCAGCCTCCCTCAAAAGCTCCGTCAGGAGCGAAAGCGGATAATTCCGCTGCAGATGGGTTTCCGTATACCTGCGAAACAGCCCCTCCCGGTCCGGGATAAACAGCGTCAGATCATATTGATTCACCGCTGACTCTTCATCATAATAGTTTTCCCAGATAAAAGCGCCCTCATCCCTGCTCTCCGCAAAGGTATTGTCGCCAAGAAGCTGGCGGTACTTATAATCCGTATTCACATCAAAAAGAAAGATTCCGTCCTCCTCCAGACATGCTTCCACCCGCCTGAAGGTCTCCAGAAGCTCCCCCTCATCCAACAGATAATTGATACAGTCACAGGCGCTGCAGACCGCCCGAACACAGCCGTCCAGTTCCAGTTCCTGCATAGGCTGCAGCAGATACAGAATATCCTGCCCCCTCTGTCCGGCCAGTGCCTCCTGAAGCATCTCCGGCGAGCTGTCCACACCGGTCAGATCGTACCCCTCTGCGGCGAGAAGCCTCGTCAGTTCTCCAGTGCCACAGCCCAGATCAAGAATTGGCCCCTCTGTAATATCATGTTCCCTCAAAATGCCTGTGATATACGCACACCACTGTTCATAGGGCACATTGTCCATGAACAGGTCATAAACCTGCGCAAAGGCGGTATATGCATCCATCAGATTCCTCCCCCACTTTGTCCTTTTTCTCATAAAATTCTATCAATATTTTGGGTGAAAAGCAAGGTTGATTATTCCGATGCAAACGATTATACTTGTGTTATCAATAGGGGAAGGAACCGATCATGCAGGAAAATTACGAACATTATATTTCCAGAAATATCAAGGCTTTTTATAAAAGAAGATTGTCTTCACCAATTCTGTATCTGCTTTTGCTGGCAGTCCTGTGGTTTATTTTCCCGCTGGGCGGCATGCTCCGTCCCGCTGCCATGAATTCTGCCGAAACCTTTGAGGACTCCTATGAAGCAGGGGATCGCTATGTGCGTACCTCCCTTCAGAATCTGAAATTTACCGGATATACCAGCGAAGCCCACGGAAGGACCAAAGGGTATTTCTACTATACCCTGAGGGATGGGCAGTGCTGTATCATCCTTCTGTCTCCCTCCACCTGTGAGGAAGGACTTCCCACCATTGACCATCTTCGCGTCACGGGAAGGATCATCAAGGGAAAAGAGACCTACCGTGAGCTGCTCTCCTCTCTGGCCCAGGATCTGGATTGGACACAGGAGGGGATTACAAGACAGCTTCCTTCCTGTTATTTCAGCGAACCGGATTACCATCCGATGACCACAAAAATCCTCTTTGTGATCTATTTCGGAACTATGGCCTATTCCCTGTTATATCTTCTGGTGTGCGTCCTCTACATTCGCTTTCCGGTCCTGTCACCGGTGTGCCAGAATCTGGTGGTCTTCGGGCATCCATCAGAGATGCTTGCAGAAGCAGAAGAAGAATTGGCTACACTGCCACAACTTGCAACAGAGGATATGTTTATCACAGAACATTACTTTATCATGACCTCCCCCTACGGCAATGCGATCCTGCCGATTCAGGAGATTCTGTGGATCTACAAGCATTCCACCCTGCACAAATTCCTCTGGTATCATTTCAGTATCTCATATACCATGCATATTACAGCCAACAAGCATGTGTACGTGACCTGCCCGAAAAATACCAAGTCCGATATTGATGGTATCATGGACTATCTTGCGGAGGCAAACCACAATATCCTTGTGGGCTTCAGTGAGGAAAACCGCTTAAAGGTGCAGGCCGCCCAGGGAAAGCCTTTTCATATCGAGAAATTCTACGCACTGCTGCGGCGCCGGGTTTAATCCAATGGCTACCTCCAGCCATCCAGAATCCGCTCAATTTCCGACTTCACGAATACAGGCTGATAGGGTCGCAGAATATAGCCGCCCGCCTTTAATTCCCGGCAGATCTTTACTGTCTCAGTATCACCGACATCAGATACAAACAGGATCGGGACCGTTCCCCCCGTAAGCATATTAGCTTGGATTGCCGCCTGTATTCCGGACATGACGGGCATTTCAATATCCATAATAATCAGCTCCGGAAATTTCTTTCTACTGAGAAAGCCCAGCGCCTGCTCTCCGGACTTACATAACGTAAGGGAGTAGTAGGGCTGAAGAATATCTCTTAAGGCCTCCAGATTTTCCTTACTGTCATCAACGATCAAAAGTTTTCTCCGTTTCTCCAGCATCTTCGCACGATCTGCCTCATCCTTCTGGGGACTTCCCATCTCCTGCCCCTCCGGCGGTACAATCGTAATGCTGAAGCTGGAATATTCCAAGAGATCCAGCTTTGTTCCATCCTTCAAAAGGAGAATCGGCCGCAGATTATGGACACCGGCATTCTCATAGATCAGGGCTTCCCTGCCATCCGACAGCACAACTCTGGTTCCCTTCGGATACAGCGGCACATACTGCAAAAACACCTGTACCACCTGCTTATCAAACATGATACCGCAGGCACCCATCAGATATTCCGCCGCCTCATAAGGGGAATAGGGTTTTTTGTAAGGGCGCTTGGAGGTCAGGGCATCATAGACATCCGCCACATGAAGAACCCGCACAAAGATCGACTGCTCAGCGCCTGTAATCCCCTTCGGATAGCCGCTTCCATCCACATTTTCATGATGGAACAATACCGTCTGCTTCACATGGGCAGAAATATCCCAGCGATCACTTAAAAGCTCATAGGATTTTCTGGCATGGGTCTTCATGGTCTCGTATTCCTCCGGAGTCAGCCGCCCCGGCTTATTCAGAATCTCTTTGGGAATGAAGAGCTTGCCCAGATCATGAAGTAACGCTGCCGTCACCAGATAATTCAGATCCCTTTCACTTAATTCTAAGCCCATCCCGATCACACAGCACAGCACAGCCACATTCACCGAATGAGCATAGGTGTAATCATCATAGGAACGCAGATCTGCCATGTCGAGGGAGACTTTCTTTTTGGCCAGAAGCTCCTCGATGATACGCTCCGCAATCTGGGCACATTTGTCAATATCACAGGCTTCAATGCACTTCATGCCCTCCGTCCGCAGCGCCTCCGAGATGGAGGGTTCCACATGAATATCGCCTGACAGTTCATCATCAATATAGACCCCGCTGAAGCCGTATTCCGCAAGTCTGGAAATATAGGAGGCCGTCAGTTCACATCCACGCCCGATCACGGTTCTCCCCATGGAATCGTATAGATCGTAGGCCAGACACATTCCCGGCTCTGCTTCCTCAATCGAGATATACCTCATAGTTTTCCCCCAAAAATTGTAAAAATCATTGTAACTATGAATCGTTACAAATCATATCATAACAAGATACACGGCTGCCAGCGACACAACGATCTGAATAATGGCAAAGCGGAAAACCACCTGGGCATTGGACCAGCCCAGCTTCTTTCTCACATGGTCGTGAATCGGTGTTGTCACATCTTTCAGAATATGTATTTTCAAAAAACGAAGCAGAGATACCTTAATCAGTCCCAGACCTCCGTCCACAATCAGCACGGCTGCCACCAGCAGATACAAAAATGGGCTGTGCAGCTTCAGCACGGCAATGGCAATAAAAATCCCCATGGCCCGGGAGCCTGCATCTCCCATCAGAAGCTTACTGGGTGTGGCATTGTACCACAGATATCCCAGCAGACACACCACAAACAAAAGAATACAGTAATTAAAGCTGTCTTCTACCCCCAGCAGATTATCCAGCACAAAAACTGTCATCAATGTGATCATGGTCAGGGTTCCGGAAAGTCCGTCCACACCGTCAGAGCAGTTTGTCACGTTGATAGAAGCCCACACAAGAATTACCGTAAGAATTCCGAACAAAACAGGCGGAATGGTCAAAGTTGTGCCGGTGATTGCAATCACGATCTCACTGGAATTAAAGTGAAGATATACCAGTGCCACAACGACAGCCACCGCCAGATCCAGAAAGCCCTTCAGATACTCTCCCCACGGCTTGTCTGCCGCATCGTCAAAAAAACCGGTGAGCATCTCGATCACAATCAGAATCAGATAAATGACGATCTCCGTATTGATCTTTGCAAAAAACAGTGCCGCCAATGCAAATACCAGAACAAAAATAATTCCTGCTCCCCGGGGTTTTCCCGCAGAAAGAGACCCGTCAACTGCATACTGGCGCCCCAGATCCTTCGGCAGAAACCGGTTCAGCTTCTCAATGGCAATACAGGTCCCGGCAAAAGCAAAAATAATTCCCAGGAAAGCGATCACTGCATTTTCATAATTTCCTAAAAAGTGTATCATTTACTATCTTATCCTCCTTCGGAGCTAGTCCAAATTTATTATATTAGTACGATAGAAAAAAGTAAAGTTTTACTTGCAATTTTCCCACAGTGTGGTATTATATACTCACACGCGTTAAGGCGTTAAAGCGATGAAAGTAATAAATGTTCTAAGGAGGATCAATAAAAATGGCTCAGAAAGGCGATTTAATGACTGCCCGCTCCGATATCCGGGTATTGGATGCAACACTGCGTGACGGAGGACTGGTGAACAATTTCATGTTCACCGACGAATTTGTCAATGCACTGTACCGCGCCAATGTTAAGGCCGGAGTCGATTATATGGAATTCGGCTACAAGGCATCTAAGGAGCTGTTCGATGTAAATAAATTCGGCAAGTGGAAATTCTGTGACGAGGATGCCATCCGTTCCATTGTGGGAGATAACAACTCAGATATGAAAATTTCCATCATGGCAGATGTGGGCCGCTGCGATTTCAAGAAAGACATCATTGACAAAAAGGACAGTGTCATCGACATGGTCAGAGTAGCTACCTATGTCCATCAGATGCCTGCAGCGATCGAGATGATCGAGTATGCCAAGGAGAAGGGCTACGAGGTCACCTGTAATATCATGGCTGTTTCCAACGCCCAGGAATCCGATATCAACCAGGCTCTGGAAATGGTAGGCCAGAGCAGTGCGGACGGCATCTATATCGTTGACAGCTACGGTGCCCTCTACCCGGAGCAGATCCGCGCAATTTCGGATAAGTATATGGAGGTAGCTGAGAAATACAACAAATTTATCGGTATGCACGCCCACAACAACCAGCAGCTTGCTTTTGCCAACACCATTGAAGCTGCCGCAAGAGGTGTCAGCTTCTTAGACGCCACCATGATGGCTATGGGCCGCGGCGCCGGAAACTGTGCGATGGAGCTCCTTTTGAGTTTTCTCAAGAATCCAAAGTACAATGTCTTCCCGGTTCTGAAATTCCTGCAGGAGCATATGCTTCCGCTGAAGGAGAGCGGCGCCGTATGGGGTTACGACATCCCGTATCTGTTGACCGGACGATTAAACCAGCATCCGTCAGCAGCCATCGATTTTTGCAAGGCTGAGCGTTGCGACTACGCAGAATTCTATACCGATCTGCTGGATAAATAACACGCGAAAACTTCCCGCACGGATTTGCGTGCGGGAAGTTTTATCCATTTATTTGATTCAGATTTGTCTGCTTAATGCTTCCAGAGAAGCGATTTCTTCCATCATACACATTTCCTTCAGATCATCGGCATTCCCCTGAGAATGCTCCACTTCCTTGGAAAAAATGCGGGCCGTGTCGATCCGGTCCAGCGTAGAGAAATGCCCACCATTTCTCCGGAAACGCACCACATCCATATCCCTCACCACGAGAGTTGCCACAATCACAAGTCTTGCGTAGGAGATCAGATCGTAATCATACACTGCATTCATCAGATAGCGGAAGGTAAAATAGACAAGGAGCTGCTCGTAGTCCTCTTCCCTGTAGTCCCCGGAACTGAGATACTCCACCACAAGCGGTTCGTAGGTATCCTCGTGGAAGAGCTCTGCAAACTCCTTCTTGGTATTCACCCACTCGTCATCCAGCTCCTCCATCCCGGTAAAAACGGCAAAGCGGTCACAAAAATCCTGATAGGAAAAGCTTCTGCTCCACTGCATGCCCCCGGTATGTTCCGGCGGCAGCTTAAGCACCTTAAGGTTTCCCTTAGCCTGGTAATGGTTTGTAATATCCTGCACACTGCTGCAGAAGGAAAGGAACTGACACATTCTCTCTTCCAGAGAACGGCTGCGGTCCTGCAGGATATGGACGGCCCTCTCCTGCACCTGTTCCATAAATGCAATGTAGTCCCTGTCCTCATCCTCATCGAAGACCTCTGCTTCCTCCCCCTGATCATAAAAATCCGGCATCTCATGATCTACTAAGGAAACCGGAGTTTTCCGCTCAAACAGAATCCTTCCCACCTCTTCGCAGGAAAGACTCAGGCACTTCTGCTCCACATTTCCATAAAATAAACTAAAGCGGGGATATTCCGTACAGACCTCGCACAAAGCCTCTTCGCCCAGGGCCGTATACAGATCACAGAGATTGTTGTCATTTAACATGGCACACCGCTTCGGTCCCTTAAGCTTAAACCGGTAACCTCCGTCCTCTGCCACATACATGCTCTCTCTGAGCCGGTCTCCAAAGGCTCCCTCACAGCTTTGGTAGTAGGCATAGGAATCCTCATCAATATCAATCTCCCATCCCGCACAGCAGCTGTCCTTACAGCGGCTGGCAATGCAGGAAAATTCCTCATAATAATCCGGAATCCGTAAAATCACGATGTCTGCCTGCCTTCCTTTGCTTTATTCTGATATTTTTCCTCCATAGCTTCCCAATCCGGATCATCGGTCCCTTTAAAAAAATTATATCCCATATAGCCAATGCACCAGATGAGCCCGGCCAGTGTTGTAGAAACCAGAATTTTCACTCCACAGGCCAGAAAAAATGTCATCGTCATCTGCCCTGCCATCCATGTGGTCACAAGGGCGTAAAGCGGCAGAACCAGAAGTTTCCATAATCCGTAATATAACGAGCAGACAATCCCGGCTCCGTAACACAGAAAACCCATCAGACGTTTCCACTGCTTTCCCATGATTCTTTTGCTCCTTCTATGTATTATTCAAGATATATTTCTATTTTGCCACTTTTTCGTGTTTTTTGCAAATCCAGAATTCTCTGGTTGGCAGATCCCCGGAATTTCAGGGAAATATCCTTCTGCTCCTGCCGGAAAGGACCATCCACCAGCACGTCAATCAGCGAGAGAAGCTCATCGGTATCCTCCGTGTGCTTCCTTCCGCCGGAAACCAGATCCTGATCGTAGATATACCCGGTAAAAGCCCAGATATTCTTGTTGGGATACCGCTCTTTGACTTTTTTCACAAAAGGCAGCAGGGCCTTCTGGTTCTCCGGCTCCATGGGCTCTCCGCCCAGCAGGGTCAGCCCCTGAATATAGTAGGGCTCCAGGGAATCCAGAACCTCCTTCTGCACCTTCTCGTCAAAGGGCTCCCCGTACCCGAAATCCCAGGTCTGGGGCTGAAAACAGCCCTCGCAGTGATTGCGGCAGCCCGACACGAACAGCACCGTGCGGCAGCCCAGACCATTTGCAATATCACAATATTTTATTCCTGCATAATTCATCGCTTTCTACTCATCTTTCTCTGATTCATTTCATTCCATCCATCGTTCACTTCTGATCCGGCGCACACAAAAAATCCGCTATACGATAAGCCAATAGTATAGCGGATTTTATAATTCTTTACAGGTGAAGCACCCGCTCCTTAATTTCCTGGGTACGACCCTGATTCCAGAACTGGGTTCCGATGTAACCGCAGGTACGTCTTGCAACGCTCATCATATCCTGATTCCGGTTCCCGCATTTCGGGCACTCCCACACCAGCTTACCGCTGCCTTCCTCCTCCACAATCTTGATCTCCCCGTCATAGCCGCAGGCCATGCAGTAATCACTCTTGGTGTTCAGCTCCGCATACATAATGTTATCGTAAATGTACTGCATCACCGCTAACACTGCATCAATGTTATCCTGCATATTCGGCACCTCCACATAGCTGATGGCTCCACCCGGAGACAGCTTCTGGAACTGGGCCTCAAACTTCAGCTTGTCGAAGGCATTGATTTCCTCCGTTACATGCACATGATAGCTGTTGGTAATGTAGTTGCGGTCGGTTACACCCTCAATGATACCGAAGCGTTTTTGCAGACACTTGGCAAATTTATAGGTAGTGGACTCCAGCGGAGTTCCGTAAATACTGAAATCAATATTTTCCTTCGCCTTCCACTCGGCGCAGGCATCATTCAGACGCTGCATGACTTTTGTGGCAAAAGGTGTTCCCACATTTGGTTCTGTATGGGAAACCCCGGTCATGTAGCGGGTACACTCGCAAAGTCCTGCATATCCGAGAGAGATTGTAGAGTAGCCGCCAAACAACAGCTTATCGATGGTCTCTCCCTTCTTCAGGCGCGCCAGCGCACCATTCTGCCAGAGAATCGGTGCCACATCGCTGGGTGTGCCGAGAAGTCTCTTATGGCGGCACATCAGGGCACGGTAGCAAAGCTCCAGTCTCTCATCGAGAATCTTCCAGAATTTATCCATATTCTTCTCGGAAGAGCATGCCACATCCACCAGATTGATGGTGACAACCCCCTGATTGAAGCGTCCGTAGTATTTGGGCTTTCCGGTTTCCGGATCCACATACGGGGTTAAGAAGCTTCGGCAGCCCATACAGGGATAGCAGTTGCCATTGCCGTTCTTATCCACCTTCAGTTCCTTCATCTTCTTCTCGGAAATATAATCCGGAACCAAACGCTTTGCGGAGCACTGTGCTGCCAGCTTGGTCAGATACCAGTATTTGGAATCCTCATGGATGTTGTCCTCCTCCAGCACGTAGATCAGCTTCGGGAATGCCGGGGTAATGTAGACGCCCTGCTCATTCTTCACACCCTGGATTCTCTGGTGCAGCATTTCCTCGATAATAGCAGCCAGATCCGCTCTGGTCTGTCCCTCCGGAACTTCATCCAGATACATAAATACCGTAATAAACGGAGCCTGTCCGTTGGTGGTCATCAATGTAATGACCTGATATTGGATCATCTGCACGCCGCGGTTGATTTCTTCCTTCACGCGAAGCTCTGCCACCTTGTTGATCTTTTCCTCGTCCATATCATAGCCAACGGCCTTAAATTCCTCACGAACCTGTGCGCGGAATTTCTCACGGCTGACCTGCACAAACGGTGCCAGATGGGACAAAGAAATACTCTGTCCGCCGTACTGGGAGCTGGCAATCTGGGCAATGGCCTGGGTTGCAATGTTGCAGGCAGTAGAAAAGCTCTTCGGCGAATCAATTCTCGTCTCGCTGATGACGGTTCCATTCTGCAGCATATCCTCAAGATTCACCAGACAGCAGTTATGCATATGCTGTGCAAAATAATCCGCATCATGGAAATGGATCAGGCCCTTTTCATGAGCCTCCACAATATCCTCCGGAAGCAGAAACCGCTTGGTGATATCCTTGCTGACCTCACCGGCCATGTAATCTCTCTGCACACTGTTGACCGTCGGATTCTTGTTGGAATTCTCCTGCTTTACCTCCTCGTTGTTGCACTCGAGAAGACTTAAGATCTGCTCATCCGTAGAATTGGATTTACGCACAAGCGCTCTCTTATAACGATAGGTAATATAGTTGCGGGCTACGGTGAAAGCCCGCTGATTCATCAGCTGGTTCTCCACCATATCCTGAATCTCCTCCACACTGGGAGAATGCTTCATATTCTCACAGGCAATCTCCACATTGGATGCAATCTCCTGAATCTGCTGTTCCGTCAGCTTCTCATAATCAATGACGGAATCATTTGCTTTTCTGACAGCCGCAATAATTTTGTTGATATCAAAAATTGCCTCGCTGCCGCTTCTCTTAATGATTTTCATACTCTTTCCTCCATAATCTTGCGCATCGGTCCATGCATCTTGCCTTTGGCAAATATACAGACTCTTTATGTCAAAAGAACGGCGTGGTGCCGTCTTCTCTCTTGCCGCATATACAAGATACACTATATCTTGTGCCTTTGTCAATATCCCGAATCAATATTATGTGGTCTTTTCTTTTCCATCCCCCACAGAAAAAGACGTTGAAACCCCTTATTTTCAACGTCTTTATACAATATGCCAAAAAATATTGTTCAAAAATTGTTGGCTTTTTCCTGCTCCATTTCCTCAAGATTTTGTATGACCCGGTCAAGCAGCCGGCGAAGAATTCCGACCTCTTCCTCTGTCATCCCCTTTACCAGTGTCTCCTCCATAAACAGGATATCAGAAAAAGCGCGCTCATGGGCTTTTATCCCCTTTTGGCACAGTTCGATTCTTTTGCACCGGGCATCCCCGGCAAGGGGTATCCGCTGAATCATCCCAAGGCGCTCCAATCCTTTGAGCAGATTGGTTGCCGTTGCTCCTGAAATGGAAAAGACTTCTTCAATATCCTTCTGGAATACATCCTCATTACTGTGGTCATACAAATAATGAAGCGTGGCACACTGCGCACGCGTCAGACGTACCTTCTCATTTTTTCTGCTTCCCGTAAAATACTTGTCTATTCTGTTGTGAATCACCCGGAACCGATGCCCCAGATGCTTCTTCGTCATATCTTCCCATTTCATGGCGCACACTCTTTTTCGTTACCTGTTGACAATATAAATTTCATATACTAGTATATATTCTTAGCACACTAACTTTATATTGTCAAGTGAATGCAAATAAACCAAACCGGCGATAACATACAGTAAATTATGCCATCTCCGGAAATACTTTTAAGAAAGAAGGGATTTCATGCTAAAAACACTTCTTGCACAGATGAAAGAGTACAAGAAAGCTGCAATTCTGACACCTGTGGTTATGTTCGGCGAGGTCATCATGGAAATGATCATTCCTCTGCTCATGGCTTCCATCATTGACGACGGCGTCAACAAGGGGGACACAAAACATATTTACATCATAGGCGGGTGGATGATCGTCGCCGCTCTGTGTTCACTGCTCTTCGGACTTCTCGGCGGGAAATACGGTGCCATGGCCTCCATGGGACTGGGTAAGAATTTGAGAAAGGCAATGTTTGAAAATATCCAGAAGTTTTCCTTTGCCAACATTGACAAATTTAATACTGCAAGCCTTGTCACACGTATGACAACCGACGTGACCAACGTGCAGAATGCCACCCAGATGGTCCTTCGACTGTGCGTGCGCGCAGTCTCCTCTCTGGTTACGGCGATGCTGATGTCCTATTTCATCAGCCCCAGGCTGGCTTCCATCTATCTGGCTGCCGTTCTTGTACTTGGTACCTGTCTGGCTTTTATCGTCAAAAAGGCAATGCGCTATTTCCAGGAGGCCTTTACCAAATATGATGACCTCAACGAGAGCGTGCAGGAAAACGTCTCCGCTATCCGCGTGGTAAAAGCCTATGTCCGCGAGGATTACGAGAAAAAACGTTTCAAAAAGGCAAGCCAGAATATCTACAATATGCTTTTTCGCGCAGAGTCTGTCATCGTCTGGAACTCACCGCTCATGCAGTTTACCGTATACAGCTGTATCCTGCTGATCAGCTGGTTTGGTGCCCATATGATCGTTGGATCCACGTTAAAAACCGGAGACCTGATGGCACTGCTTACCTATTGTATGAATATTCTCATGAGCCTTATGATGCTCTCCATGGTTTTTGTCATGATTTCCATGAGTGTAGCCAGTGCAAGACGTATCAGCGAAGTCATTAACGAGAAAAGTACGCTCTCCAATCCACAGAACCCGGATTATGAAATTCCGGATGGGAGCATAACCTTTGACCATGTGAGTTTCCGCTACTCCTCCACCTCTGAGGCACCGGTTCTGGATGACATCAGCTTATCTATCAAATCCGGCGAAACCATCGGCATCATAGGCGGAACCGGAAGTTCCAAATCCACGCTGGTCAGCCTGATCAGCCGTCTCTACGATGTGGATGAGGGAGCTGTATATGTGGGGGGAAAGGATGTGCGCACCTACGATCTGGATACCCTGCGCAATGAAGTATCCGTCGTATTACAGCAGAATGTTCTCTTTTCCGGTACGATTCTTGACAACCTTCGCTGGGGGAAAGCGGATGCCACAAGGGAGGAATGCATAAAAGCCTGTAAAATGGCCTGCGCCGATGAATTCATCCGGAATTTCCCGGACAAATACGATACCTATATCGAGCAGGGCGGAACCAATGTATCCGGTGGACAGAAACAGCGTCTGTGTATTGCAAGGGCGCTTCTTAAGAACCCGAAAATACTGATCCTCGACGACAGCACCAGCGCTGTGGATACTGCAACGGATGCCCGTATCCGAAAAGCTTTTAGGGAGGCAATTCCCGGCACCACAAAGCTGATCATTGCACAACGGATTTCCTCGGTTATGGATGCCGACCGGATTATTGTATTAGACGACGGCCGCCTGAACGGCTTTGGCACCCACGAGGAGCTTTTGAAAAACAATACCATTTACCGCGATGTCTATGAATCACAGACACAGGGCAGCGGTGATTTTGATGAAGGAGGTGTTTCCTGATGCCGGGACCACATGGACCAAGAGGGCCAAAGCCCAAAATCAAGAATCCGGGGAAATTATTTTCCCGCCTGATGGGATATGTATTAAAACGATATGGCGTTCTTTACGCGGTGGTGATTATCTGCATACTCTTAAGCGTCCTCTGTAACACACAGGGAACGATGTTTATGAAAACGCTGATCGACGATTATATCACGCCGATGCTTCAGAGTAAAAGCGCGGACTACGGACCGCTCTTAGCAGCAATCGGCAGAGTCGCAGGCTTTTATTCGCTGGGTGTGATCACAACTTTTGTTTACAACAAGCTGCTCATTTACGTCTCCCAGGGAAGCATCCGCGATCTGCGTGATGACCTTTTTTCCCATATGCAGGATCTGCCGATCCGCTATTTTGACACGCACTCCCACGGAGATATCATGTCCGTGTACACCAACGACATTGACACACTCCGACAGATGATCAGCCAGAGTATTCCACAGCTTTTGAACAGTCTGGTTACCATTGTAAATGTGTTTATCTACATGGTGGTTTTAAGCGTTCCGCTGACTTTTCTGACTCTCGTCATGGTGGGTGTGACACTGTATACAACCAAGCGTTTTGCCGGCTCCTCAAGCCGCTACTTCCTCGCCCAGCAGAAAAATCTGGGCCAGGTCAATGGCTTCATCGAAGAAATGCTAAACGGACAGAAGGTAGTCAAGGTATTTACCCACGAGGAGCAGAATATCAGGGACTTCAACAAACTTAACGAGGAATTATTTGACAGTGCCTACAACGCAAACCGCTATTCCAACTACCTGGGACCGGTCAATGCGCAGATTGGAAATCTGAGCTATGTGCTGTGCGCCATGGCAGGCGGCGTCTTCGCACTGACCGGCTTTGGCGGTCTGACCTTAGGTAAGCTTGCCAGTTTTTTGACCTTCAACAAAAGCTTTAACATGCCGATTCAGCAGGTCAGTACACAGCTGAACAGTGTGATCATGGCCCTCGCAGGATGTGAACGTATTTTCTCCCTGCTGGATGAACAGCCGGAAGCAGACAACGGTTACGTCACGCTGGTAAACGCCACAGAGGAAAACGGGCAGCTCACAGAAACTGATAAGCAGACCGGAGTGTGGGCATGGAAGCATGTCCATCAGGCAGATGGTTCTGTGGACTACATCCGCCTGACCGGAGACGTTGTCTTTGATGATGTGGATTTCGGCTATGTACCGGAGAAGACCGTACTTCACAATGTAGACCTCTATGCTACTCCGGGTCAGAAAATTGCCTTCGTAGGCTCCACCGGCGCAGGCAAGACCACAATCACCAACCTGATCAACCGTTTTTATGACATCCAGGATGGAAAGATCCGTTACGACGGCATCAACATCAACAAGATCAAGAAAGCAGACCTGAGGCATTCTCTCGGTATCGTCCTGCAGGATACCCACCTGTTCACCGCCAGCGTCATGGACAATATCCGCTACGGAAAACTGGACGCAACAGATGAAGAAGTATATGCCGCTGCGCGCCTTGCAAATGCCGACACCTTTATCCGCCAGCTGCCGGAAGGCTACGATACAATCCTCACCGGTGATGGTGCCAACTTAAGCCAGGGCCAGCGCCAGATGATCGCCATCGCAAGAGCAGCCATCGCCAACCCACCGGTATTAATTCTGGACGAGGCCACCAGTTCCATCGACACCCGCACGGAGCGCATTGTCCAGGATGGCATGGATAAGCTGATGGCAGGGCGTACCACCTTTGTCATCGCCCACAGACTCTCCACAGTCCGCAACAGCGACTGCATCATTGTTTTAGAGCAGGGACGCATCATCGAGCGGGGCAGCCACGATGAACTGATCGCTGCGAAGGGCAAGTACTACCAGCTTTATACCGGGAAAACCGCATAGAGTTATAATGCTTCCGATACGCCGCTTCAGGAGTGTCCCACTTCAAGGGTGTCCCACTATGCAGACACAGAACGTAAAACAATTTTTTTTTCATCCTCGTCTACTGATACGGGTGATTTTAGTAAAAGTGAAAAATCACCCGTAGGTATGACACCGTCCGTACGGGTGTTTTCAGCAAAAAAGATAAATCACCCGTATGAATGTCACAATCCGTACGGGCGTTTTCAACAAAAAAGATAAATCACCCGTATGAATGTCACAATCCGTACGGGCGTTTTCAGCAAAAAAGATAAATCACCCGTATGAATGTCACGATCCGTACGGGCGTTTTCAGCAAAAGTGAAAAATCACCCGTAGGTATGACACCGTCCGTACGGGTGTTTTCAGCAAAAGCGAAAAATCACCCGTAGGTATGACAGCGTCCGTACGGGTGTTTTCAGCAAAAAAGATAAATCACCCGTATGAATGTCACGA
>CAMFDG010000016.1 GCA_945949045.1 uncultured Lachnospiraceae bacterium | reverse complement strand
TATAGCCCATTTCCAAATCTGAAACTTAAAACTCGAAATCTCAAATTTTAAATTTTAATCAAAAGGTAGCTCATCAGATTCACAGCCCCAAAACACCTTCCCCAAAACACTTTCCCCAAAACACCTTCCAAAAAACACTTTCCCCAAAAACACTTTCCCAAAAACACTTCCCCCAAGAAACACTTCCCCCAAATCCCCCCACGAAGAAAAAGAACAGGCCACCAATCAAAAGTGAATGGGCCTGTTCTCTGCTTACTCATATACGTGCCAATATCATTTTATTTCTTCGTAATATATCCCTGTGCCTTTAAGAGCTCTGCGCAAAGCACTGCTCCACCGGCCGCACCACGGACCGTGTTGTGGGAAAGACCTACAAACTTCCAATCATAAACGGTATCCTCTCTCAGACGACCCACAGAGATTCCCATGCCATGTTCAAAGTCAACATCCATGCTGACCTGTGGACGGTTATCCTCTTCAAGATACTGGATAAACTGCTTCGGTGCACTCGGAAGGTTCAGTTCCTGCGGAACGCCACTGTAGTTCACCAACGCCTCGATCAACTGCTCCTTGGTTGGCTTCTTCTTAAACTTCACAAATACAGCTGCTGTATGTCCGTTCAGTACCGGGACACGGATACACTGACAGGTAATGACCGGTGATGCTGCAGGAACGATCTGCTTCTTCTCATCATCCACATAACCCCAGATACGAAGCGGCTCCTTCTCGGACTTCTCCTCCTCACCGCCGATGAACGGGATAATATTTCCAACCATCTCCGGCCAGTCCTTGAAGGTCTTGCCTGCACCGGAAATAGCCTGATAAGTAGTCGCAACTACCTCATATGGCTCAAATTCCTTCCATGCGGTCAGAACCGGCGCGTAACTCTGGATGGAACAGTTTGGCTTAACCGCAACAAAACCACGGGTAGTACCAAGACGCTCCTTCTGGTATTTGATGACCTCCATATGCTGTGGATTGATCTCCGGGACCACCATCGGCACATCCGGGGTCCAGCGGTGTGCACTGTTGTTGGAAACCACCGGAGTCTCGGTCTTTGCATAATCCTCTTCGATCTTCTTAATCTCGTCCTTTGTCATATCAACAGCAGAGAAAACAAAATCCACCTGAGCGGAAACCTTCTCTACCTCGTTCACATTCATAACAACGATCTTCTTCACAGCCTCCGGCATCGGCGTATCCATCTTCCAGCGGTCTCCCACTGCCTCCTCATAGGTCTTGCCTGCACTTCTGGGGCTTGCTGCAATCGTGGTAACCTCAAACCACGGATGATTCTCCAGTAAAGAGATAAATCTCTGTCCAACCATACCTGTTCCGCCAAGGATACCAACTTTTAACTTCTCACTCATTTTACTCCAATCTCCTTATGTTCTCATTTTTGGAAATCTGCTTCTCCAAAACCAACAATCTCCCGAAGATGATCGTTCTTCTGTAACAAACATTCCATTTTCGTGTCCGTGTATCACGTACACCTGTCTTTATACAAACATATTACTTGAATCAACAAAAAATTACAAGGAAAAAACTGTATTAAATATATAAATAATTGCAACATTTTATGTAAATTCTGCACAATTTCCTTCGGAGAGCATCCTAGTACAACGGTTTTTAATCAACTGGACTTTATTTTATTAAGAAACCGTTGTACTACCGGATGTCATCCTTCCAGTCGGAAGACAGATACGCTTCCTCTAAAGCAATCACACGCTCCATGGCCTCTTTCCCCGGAGCTCCCACCGTCAATCGCTTATTGACACATGTCTCCATGGAAATCGCATCATAAATATCCTCCTCGAAAACAGGGCTGAAGGATTTCAGTTCCTCCAAACCCAGATCATCGATGGGCTTCTGCTGTTCGATACAGTAAAGCACGATCCGGCCGATAATTCCATGGGCATCCCGGAATGGTACGCCGTGGTTTACCAGATAATCTGCTGCATCCGTCGCATTGGTAAAACCATGGGTCGCACTTCTTCGCATCACGTCCCTGTTAAATTTCAGGGTGTCCAGCATGCCTGTAAATAAAGCAATACATCCCTTAGTGGTATCCATGGCATCAAAGGAAAGCTCCTTGTCCTCCTGCATATCCTTATTGTAGGCCAATGGGATTCCTTTCATGGTAGTGAGCAGTGACGTCAGTGCCCCATAAACACGTCCGGTCTTTCCACGTACCAGCTCTGCAATATCCGGATTCTTCTTCTGGGGCATGATACTGCTGCCGGTGCTGTAGGCATCATCAATTTCCACAAACTTATACTCATTAGAATTCCAGATGATGATCTCCTCACTGAAACGGCTCAGATGCATCATGATCGTTGCCAGCGCAGATAAAAACTCGATTAAATAATCCCGGTCTGACACGCCATCCATGCTGTTTAAGGTAGGCCCGTAAAATCCCAGAAGCTCTGCCGTATATTCCCGGTCCAAAGGATAAGTGGTTCCGGCCAGCGCTCCGGAGCCCAGCGGACAGTAATTCATTCTCTCATAAATGTCCTTCATCCTCTGGCGGTCCCTCTTAAACATCTCAAAGTAAGCCCCCATGTGATGGGCAAGCGTAATCGGCTGCGCCTTCTGCAGATGGGTAAATCCCGGCATGATGGTCTTAGTATTTTCCTTCATAATACGAAGCAAAACCTTTAAAAGCTCCTTTAACAAATCATCCGTTTCCAGCACCTGTTCTCTGGTAAAAAGGCGCATATCCAATGCCACCTGGTCATTTCGGCTGCGCCCCGTGTGAAGCTTCTTACCGGTATCCCCCAGACGATCGATCAGATTTGCCTCCACAAAGCTGTGAATGTCCTCATACTCCAAAGTAATTTCCAGCTTTCCGGCTTCCACATCTTCTCTAATTTCCTTTAAACATTTGATGATTGCCTGGGTTTCCTCCTGTGTGAGGATGCCCTGTTTCCCCAGCATTGTCACATGAGCAATAGAGCCCTCGACATCCTGCTTAAAGAATTTCCTGTCAAAGGAAATTGACGCATTAAAATTATAGACCAGCTGATCGGTCTCCTTGGTAAATCTTCCTCCCCATAACTGAGCCATATCTTTTCTTCCTTTCTAATTTATATGATGTGAGTGTCAAAAACTCCCGCACTTACGTTTCCCGCGGCCTCGTCTGCTTCCTTCTTACGAATCTGGGCGTCCCGGTCTCTCTTGGAATAGATGCACCCGCAGTAATACTGACGGTACATATCGTACTGGCAGGAGATCTCCGCAGACCGCTTGTAGCCCTCCTTCTTTTTGAAATCGGAAAACAGGTAGGGGATGCCATATTCCTCTGCCAGCCGGCCGCCGATCTCGTTGAGCTTTGCCGCATTCTTCAGGGGGCTTATGGACAAGGTGGTGGTAAAGAAATCATAGCCGTTGTCCTTTGCATACTCTGCCGCCTCCCGGAGCCTTAGCTCATAGCAGGCAAAGCATCGCTTTCCCCCTTCCGGCTCCTGCTCCATGCCCTCGGCCATCCGGTAAAACCGGTCGGTATCATAACGCCCCTCCACAAAGGAAACCGGGTATTGGACAGGAAATTCCCGGATAAAGCGCTTCTGCTCTGCTGCCCGCATATGATACTCCTCCGGCGGATAAATATTCGGATTATAGTAAAATACCGTGACATGAAAGGACCTGGAAAGCACGTCGATACAATAAGAACTGCAGGGAGCACAACAGCTGTGAAGCAAAAGCCTCGGCACCCGTCCATCCCCGCAGTTTTCACGAATCAACTCCTCCATCACCCTCTGATAATTGATGGCATTCACAGCTTCTCTTCCTTTCGCTCCGGAAGGAACATCTGCCGGAAAATTTCCTTCCCGGTTTTAGTCTTAAAGATCCTGTCGTAGACCTTCCCGATGGTCCGGGAATCTTCCTCATCCTCATACAGGTTCACAAGGAAATCCGCCTCGATCAGAATCTGGTAATCCAGTCCCTCCACATTCGTGTAAGTATGATGATGTCCGATCAGATAGCAGATCCGATCCACCATGTAATTCTCGACGCCGAGATCGGAAAGAAGCTTCTGGGCAACGATGGGTCCCTCCTGCTCCTGCAGGCTGCCATCGCAGCGGCCGTATTTCTCCTCTGCCGGGCGGATGCCGATATCGTGGGTATAGGCTGCGGCCTCCAGAATAAAAAGGGAAGTCTCATCCATGCCCTCCTTGGTGCCGATCAGCTTCGCAAAACTGTGTACCTTCATAAAATGCTGGATGCGCTTCGGATCTCCGGAAAAATACGCAATCATCCGAAGAAACAGATCATCCAGCTGCTGCCTGCAATAACTGTTATCCATTCACACGTTCTCCCTTATCCAACACCATCAGTACAATGATCGCCGCAACGTAAACAACTGCACATAAAATCGTCAGCACTATTTTGCCCCAGATTACTCCCGCAATCAGTTCCAGTACGATCAATATACCATGAACCCAGAGCTCTGCATGATGCAGCATCACAGCGATCCCTGCCTCTAAAATAACGAGTACACAAAGTGGAACCACCGGAACCTTAAGCACGCAGATACCAACTACAATCACAAAAGCTGCCACAACTGCGAACAACGGCAGTGCAGCAAGTGTTTTCTTTTCCTGATTCATTTCCTACCTCGTCCTTTACTTATTTATAGTATTCAGGGCTTATTATACCAATTTCAACGCAAAAGGACAACCGGAAAATTACGCTTATACAAAAAAAGCCCCACAAAACCGATCCTGATTCTGTGGGACAAATCCTTAAGCCAATAAGGGGGCTCGAACCCCTGACCTACGCATTACGAATGCGTCGCTCTACCAACTGAGCCATATTGGCGAAAAGTACTTAACTATACTACCAAACCTTTTGGGGAAAATCAACTATTTTTTTAAAAATGTATTGACAAACTTTATCAAACCATTAGAATGTATTTTGTTGGGTTTATTTTTAGTAAACAAAAAATCAACTATAAGAGCAATCCGAAAGGAGCACTCACGGGTGGCAAATCCATGAAAAAACGCTTCGCGTTGGGATTTGCGCAGGTCATGCTCCTTCGAAAGGAGCATGACAATGAATATAGGACAACGAATGAAGGAGCTCCGCATCCAGTACGGGCTTACGCAACAGGAGCTGGCGGACCGGGCGGAGCTTACGAAAGGTTTTATCTCACAGCTGGAGCGCAATCAGAACTCACCCTCCGTCGGAACTCTTCTGGACATTATCCAATGTCTGGGAACGACTCCCGCAGAATTTTTTGCAGATGAAGAACCGGAGCAGATTGTCTTTCGCGAGGAGGATTACTTTGAAAAAGCAGATGCGGTGAAAAACCGCCGTGTAGAATGGATCGTCCCGAATGCACAGAAGAATGCCATGGAGCCGGTACGGCTGACGCTCCACTCCGGCGGCACATCCGAGATTCATCTTCCCCATGAGGGTGAGGAATTTGGCTACGTCCTCAAGGGAACCATCCGGATCACCTACGGAGGCAAGACCCAGATTGTCCGCGCAGGAGAAGCTTTCTACATTAAAGCGGGCAAAAAACATTTTCTGGAAAACACCGGTGCAAGGGACGCAGTTCTCATCTGGATCACCACACCGCCCAGTTTTTAAAATAAGATTTCAAAGAAATGCAAAGGATAGATAACATGAGTAAACACTTAATCGATTTCAACAACATTTCCAAATCCTATGGTGATAACCTTGTTCTCGACGAGCTGAACCTCTATATCCGTGAGAACGAGTTTCTGACTCTCCTGGGGCCCTCCGGCTGCGGAAAGACCACGACTCTCCGGCTTTTGGGCGGTTTCGAGCGTCCGGATCAGGGACAGATTCTCTTTGACGGCAGGGATATCACAAACCTTCCGGCCAACGAGCGCAAGCTGAATACGGTTTTTCAAAAATACTCCCTTTTCCCGCACATGACCATTGCAGAAAACATCGCATTCGGTCTGAAAATCAGCAAGAAAAGCAAAGATTATATTAAGGATAAAATTAAATATGCATTGAAACTTGTAAATCTGGAGGGTTTTGAAGATCGCTCCGTGGACTCTCTCTCCGGCGGCCAGCAGCAGCGTATCGCCATCGCAAGAGCCATTGTAAACGAGCCGAAGGTTCTCCTTCTGGATGAACCACTGGGAGCACTGGATCTTAAGCTCCGCCAGAACATGCAGTATGAGCTGATCCGCCTGAAGGAAGAATTAGGCATTACCTTCGTCTATGTCACCCACGACCAGGAGGAGGCGCTGACCATGTCCGACACCATCGTGGTCATGAACCAGGGCTATATCCAGCAGATCGGAACCCCGGAGGACATCTACAACGAACCCCAGAATGCCTTTGTTGCAGACTTCATCGGCCACAGCAACATTTTG
The DNA here is from genome assembly GCA_945949045.1 of uncultured Lachnospiraceae bacterium. Classification (GTDB taxonomy): domain Bacteria; phylum Bacillota; class Clostridia; order Lachnospirales; family Lachnospiraceae; genus Roseburia. The sequence goes on along the minus strand of CAMFDG010000016.1, from coordinate 37,718 downwards.
GACGGCACAATGATTAAGGATGAGCTGGTAGAAATACTGGGAGTCAGAATTCCCTGTGTGGATAAAGGCTTCGGCAATAACAAACCGGTGGATGTGGTCATTCGTCCGGAGGACGTGGAACTTGTAGATCCGGCCGAGGGCTATATGGAAGGTGATGTAACCTCCCTTATTTTTAAAGGTGTCCACTACGAGCTGGATGTCATGTCCAATGGCTATGAGTGGCTGGTTCACACCACGAAATATGTTCCTGTAGGCACCCATGTGGGCATCAAGGTCATTCCTTTCAACATCCAGATCATGCACAAACCGGAATCATCCGATGAAAAGGCGGTGGAGATCGATGAGTAAATTCAAGCAGCAGTTTTTGTCAGGACCCTACCTGATCTGGATCATCGGTTTTATCCTTCTGCCGATGGCAATGATCATTTATTACGCTTTTACCGGAAGCGACGGTACGCCGACCCTGCAGTATATTGCAGCGATTGCAGACGAAACCAACCGGAAGGCCCTTGGCCTTTCCCTTTGGCTGGGAGTCATCTGCACTGTGATCTGTCTGGTACTGGCCTACCCCCTTGCGATGATTCTTTCCAATATGCACATTAAGAATCAGAGCTTTGTGGTATTTATTTTCATGCTTCCGATGTGGATGAACTTTATGCTTCGTATTCTGGCCTGGAAGCTTTTGCTATCCAAAAACGGTGTCATCAATTCCGTATTGACCGGCATGGGCCTGTCCAGAATCAATATCATTAACACGCCGGCAGCCGTAGTGCTTGGCATGGTGTATGACTTTTTCCCCTTCATGCTCCTGCCGATCTACAATGCACTGACCCGCATCCGCGAGGATTGGATCGAGGCCGCAGCAGACCTGGGCGCAGGCAAAATTACAATCTTCTTTAAAATTATCCTGCCACTGTCTCTATCCGGCATTATCAGCGGCATTGTGATGGTATTCGTCCCATCCCTGACATCCTTTGCCATTTCCCAGGTGCTGGGCGGAGGCCACGTGCTTTTGATCGGCAATGTCATCGAACAGGACTTCATGCAGGGAATGCAGTGGAATGCCGGCAGCGGCCTTTCCTTCGTACTGATGATTTTTGTCATCGCCAGCATGGCACTTGTGAATTCCTTTGACAAGGAGGGGGAGGGAACTGTGATATGTTAAAGAAATGTGCTTCCAGAATTTATCTGTTTTTGATGTTTGCCTTCCTTTACCTGCCGATTCTGGTATTGATCGTGCTTTCCTTCAACGATTCCAGGTCAAAGGTCAAGTGGGGAGGATTTACCTTTAAATGGTATACCGGATGCTTTCAGGATGAGAAGATCATGGCAGCCTTTGTGACAACACTGCAGATCACGTTTCTCTCCGCGATTATCTCCACACTGATCGGGACCCTGGCAGCCATCGGAATCGCCGCCATGAAAAGGAAAGGGCAGGCCATTTTCCTTGGAGCTACCAACATACCGCTTCTGAACGCGGACATTGTCACCGGTATCTCCATGATGCTTTTGTTTGTCAAGTTCATGGATCTGGGTTTTGTGACGGTGCTGATCGCCCACATTACCTTCAGCATCCCTTATGTGATCTTAAATGTGCTGCCAAGGCTCAAGCAGGCCAACATCAGCACCTACGAGGCGGCGCTGGATCTGGGTGCCTCCCCGCTCTATGCCTTTTACAAGGTGACCTGGCCGGAAATCAGGCCCGGCGTACTCTCCGGCTTTATGATGGCTGTGACCATGTCGCTGGACGATTTCAGCATCACCTATTTTACCAAGGGAGCCGGGGTCAATACCCTCTCCACCATGCTTTATACAGAGCTTCGCAAGGGAATCAAGCCGGAATTGTATGCACTCTCCACTATTCTTTTCTTTGCGGTACTGCTCTTACTGTTGATTGGAAACGTGCGGCCTGCCAAACGAAGCAGCGAACGCTTTGACAAATAGAAAAGGAGAATCCATATGAAAAAAAGAATGTTATCCACAGCCCTTATCCTCGCTCTTGCAGCCTCCTGCCTCAGTGCCTGTGGCAACGCCGGTTCCTCCGGCAAGGGAGAAACTCTTACCGTGCTCAACTATGGCAAATATATCGACGAGGATGCCCTGAAGGAATTTGAAAAGGAAACCGGAATCACTGTCAAATACGAAGAATACGAAAGCCCGGAGGAAATGTATACCAAGTACAAGGCCGGCTCCATCGATTACGATGTCATCTGTTCTTCCGAATATATGGTAGAAAAGCTCATCAAGGAGGGCGAGGTTCTCTCCCTTGATTACGAGGCTATGGACAACTACAAGAACCTGGATCCGGATATCCTGGCCCTCTCCGAGGCCTACGACAAGGATCACACCTACTCTGTGCCTTATTTCTATGGAACCTTAGGACTTCTCTACAACAAGAATGAGATTTCCGAGGAAACGGCCTCCAGCTGGGACTGCCTGTGGGATCCGACCTATGAGGACGAAGTCATCATGGAAAATTCCGTGCGGGACACCTTCGCTCCGGCTCTGATTTCCCTGGGCTACTCTCTCAACGATACCGATGAAAGTCACTTGAAAGAAGCCCTGAAGATTCTGAAAAAGCAGAAAGAGGACAAAATTGTTTACGGTTACTATGTGGATGAGACTGCCGATGCCATGATCGGCGAGGAGGCAAAGATTGCCCTCTGCTACTCCGGCGAGGCTGCCCTGGCCATGGACGAGAATGAAAACCTCGCTTACTCGATCCCGAAGGAGGGCTCCAACCTCTGGATTGACTCCTGGTTTGTTCCACGTTCCTGCACCAACCAGACCAACGCTCTCAAGTTTTTAAATTTCCTCTGCAGGGATGAAATTGCCCGGAAAAATTTTGAGTATGTGGAGTACTCCTCCCCCATCACCGCGGTAAACGAAAACCAGGATGAGGAAATGAAGAACAACGCAGCCATCAACCCGGATAAGGATGCAGTCAAACGATGTGAAATCTACACGTCCTTAAGCGATGATGAGGCCTCCATCTACACCAAACTCTGGCAGGAATTATTAGCCCAGTAAAAAAGGATTGCATTTTCATTCCAAACATGATAAAGTAAAGCCACGGTGTCCGGTTAACACCGTGGCTTTTTGATCCCATCTGTAATTATTGCGTATTCCTTTATAAGGAGACCAATGAATTATCAGGAATTTTTAACAACGATTAAAACACGTCTGTCGCTTCAGATCGACAGCGATTTTACCCTTACCATCCAAACCTTTACTAAGAATAACGGAACCAGACATGAAGGGCTGATCATCCAGAATCCCGGGCTTAATGTCTCTCCCACCATCTATTTAAAGCCCTACTACCACCGCTATCTGGAGGGCGTGAGCATGGAGGATATCTGCGAGGATATTCTGGCGGCTTACCGGGACAACCTCCCGGAAAAGGATTTTGACACCTCTCTCTTCACGGACTACCGCAAGGCCTCCAGGAGAATCGTCATGCGTCTGATCAGCTATGAGAAGAATGCAGAGCTATTAAAGGCGGTACCCCATTTTCGTTATCTGGATCTGGCAGTTGTCTTCTACTGTATGCTCTGCTCCGGCGAAAAGGGCCAGGCCAATATTTTGATTCGAAAGGAGCACATGGAAAGCTGGGGTGTCAATGCCGATGATCTGCGCAAAGCCGCCGAAGAAAACACCCCAAAGCTGCTTCCTACGGATCTCATCAGCATGAAGGAGCTTCTCATGGAGCATCGTCCGGAGTGCCTTGACAATATCGCAGACCTCGACATCAATATGTACATCCTGACCAACCGCTTTCGCACCAATGGTGCCACCGTTCTTTTGTACGACGGGCTTCTGGCCCGGCTCTCCGGTCTCTTTGACAAAGACCTTATCATCCTTCCCAGCAGTATCCACGAGGTGATTCTCGTGCCCGACGAGGAGGAGGATATCACCCGTGAAAAACTGAAGGAATACACCGCTATGGTCAAAGAGGTGAATGAGATTGAACTGGCGGATGAGGAGATTCTGAGCGGACACGCCTACTATTACAGCAGAAGGACCGGGCTGGTAAGCTATCCACAGGAATAACCGCCAACAAAAACCATTAATGCACGACTGCCAAGCTCTCAGCATTTGGCATATCCGTGGAAGATCTCACACTTTCATAAAAATTCCAAAGGGCAGAAGCCAATCTCCACAACGGAGAAGGTCCTCTGCCCTTCCATATTCGTACATATATCTAATGATCACAGATCTTATCGTAAAGCTCCTCGTATTTCTTCGCTGAGCTGCCCCAGGAAAAATTCTTCTCCATTGCCCGATGCTGCAGCTTCATCCACGCATCTTTATGCTCTCCATAGACCTCATAGGCATATTGGATCACGTGCATCATCTCCTGTGCATTAAAGTTCGCAAAAGAAAAACCGGTGCCGGTATTCTCATACTCATTGTACGGCTCCACCGTATCCTTAAGACCTCCGGTCTCCCGCACGATCGGAAGCGTTCCGTAACGCATGGCAATCATCTGGGAAAGACCACAGGGTTCAAACTGGGATGGCATCAGAAGCACATCCGCCGACGCATAAATCTTATGAGCCTGCTCCTCGGAATAACCGATGTAGGCGCAAACCTGCTTGGGATACTTATTCTGGAAATAGCGGAAGGAATTCTCATACTTCTCCTCTCCGGTTCCCAGAACCACAACCTGAATATCCAGGGAATTCAAAAGCTGTTCCATGGCATAATCGATCAGGTCAAATCCTTTCTGAGCTGTCATCCGGGAAACAACTCCAATCATAAATACATCATCTCTGACCGGAAGCCCCAGTTCCTTCTGAAGGGCTGCCTTATTTCTCTTTTTTCCTACCTGCGCATCCTTGTGCGTGTAATTGACATGAATATAAGGATCTGTCTGCGGGTTAAATTCCTCGTAATCAATTCCGTTAAGAATTCCAAAAAGGCGGTCACGTTTCGCACACATGAGGCCGCTTAAGCCCTCGCCGCCCTCCACAGTCATGATATCCTTCGCATAAGTGGGGCTCACGGTTGTCACCGCGTCCGCATAGACCACACCACCCTTCAGATAATTAGCCTCTCCATAGGATTCCAGACCGGTGGCATTGAAGATACCAGCCGGAAGTCCTGTAATATCAATGACCTCCTGAATTCTCCAACGTCCCTGAAACTGCAGGTTATGGATAGAAAACACCGTCCGGATCCCGGCATAAAAACGATCATCTCCGAAGGCTGTCCGAAGGAACACCGGAATCAGTCCTGTCTGCCAGTCGTTGCAGTGAATCACATCCGGCACGAAATCCAGATAGGGAAGACTTCCCAGCACTGCCTTTGAAAAATAGGCAAATTTCTCTACATCCTCATAGATATTGTGGTATGGTGCCTGCCCTGCAAAATAGAATTCATTGTCGACAAAATAAAACTTAATGCCTCTGTATTCTGTCTCGAAAATTCCCGCATACTGCTTCCGCCAATTCAGGTTCACATAGAAATGACAGACAAACCGAAGCTGCGGAAGAAAAGAAGCATCCATACAGGCATACTTCGGAAGAATTACTCTCACATCATATCTCTCCCGGTCCAGATACTTCGGCAGGGCACCCACGACATCCGCAAGACCTCCTGTCTTAATGAACGGAACCGCCTCTGATGCGGCTAGCAGAACCTTTTTCATGCAAATACCTCCACTCACTTACTCTTCATCTGTAAACGAATCTTGTCCGTAATCAGAGCAATAAATTCAGAGTTGGTGGGCTTGCCTTTTCCATTGCTGATCGTATAACCGAACAGGTCATCCAGCGTATCCATCTTGCCACGGCTCCATGCCACCTCGATCGCGTGACGGATTGCCCGCTCCACACGGCTTGGTGTTGTCTGAAACTTCTTGGCAATACCCGGATAGAGTATCTTCGTGATGGAATTGAGCATATCCATGTTGTTCACGCACATGATGATTGCTTCCCTTAAGTACTGATATCCCTTGATATGGGCCGGAACGCCAACTTCGTGAATAATCTCTGTTACGTCCTCCTCCAAAGTCTGCATACTGCCAAGCTCAGGCCTGTCAAATCCCTCCAGCTTACGTGGTTCCTTTGCATTTTTACGCTGAATCACCGTCTTGATACGATCAAGAATAATACCATTGTCAAAGGGCTTCATGATATAATAATCCGCCCCTCTCATAAACGCATCCTCCGTGATCCGCTCATTACTGACAGCACTCACCATCAAAAATGACGGACGATTCTTAAGCGTCTGATCTTCACGTATCCTGTCGAGCACACCAAGCCCATCCAGCTTCGGCATCACAATGTCCAAAAGAACGACATCCGGTTCTTTCTCCTTGATCAGATGACAGGCTTCTACCCCATCTCTTGCTGTACCGATCAGCTGGAGTTCTTCATCACTGGAGACAATTTCTCCCAGCAGTTCCCTCGTAATTTCATTATCATCTGCAATTGCGACATTTAGTTTTCCCATAACAGGCCTCCTAAGTGTCAAATTCAGTCATAACAAATATAATCGGAAACCACGCGCAGATTTTGTCAGAGTTTGTCGATAAATACTGATTAGATTATACTACATAGGAAAGCATTTGACAATTTATTTTGCTTATGATTCAAACTGAGAATTATACAGCTGTGCATAAAATCCGTTCTGTGCCAGCAGTTCTTCGTGTTTCCCATGCTCAATAATGTCGCCGTCCTTCATCACAAGAATCAGGTCTGCGTCCCTGATGGTAGACAGACGGTGGGCAATAATAAAACTGGTACGCCCCCGCATCAGGTTATCCAGCGCCTTCTGGATCCGCTCCTCCGTGCGGGTATCCACCGAGGAGGTAGCCTCGTCTAGAATCAGGATCGGATTGTCCGCAAGGATGGCTCTGGCAATCGTGAGAAGCTGCTTCTGGCCCTGTGAGACATTGCTGGCGTCCTCATTGAGTTCCATCTGATATCCCCCCGGGAGAGTCTGGATGAAATGATGTGCATGGGCCGCCCGGGCTGCAGCAATGACCTCCTCGTCCGTGGCATCTAGACGTCCATAACGAATATTCTCCATGATCGTACCCTTGAAAAGCCAGGTATCCTGCAGCACCATGCCAAAGGCATCCCGAAGCTCATGCCGGTTGAATTCCCGAATATCATGTCCGTCCACCAGAATCGCACCGCCTGTGACATCATAGAAGCGCATCAAAAGCTTTACCATGGTGGTTTTTCCTGCACCGGTAGGCCCGACAATGGCAATCTTCTGCCCCGGCTTTACCTTTGCAGAAAAATCATGAATAATCGTCTGCCCTTCCTTATAGCCAAAGGACACATGGGAAAATTCCACACTTCCCTCAACATGATCCGGATGCACCGGATCGGGAACGGAGATTTCCTCCTCTTCCTCCTCCAGAAACTCAAAGACCCGCTCCGCAGCCGCCGTCATTGACTGCAGCTGGTTCGCAACCTGGGCAATCTGCTGAATCGGCTGGGTAAAATTCTTCACATACTGAATAAAGGCCTGAATTTCTCCGACACCAATGGTTCCGCGAATCGCAAGAATACCACCGGAAATTGCCACACCTACGTAACCGAGATTCCCCACAAACATCATAATGGGCTGCATCAATCCGGAAAGGAACTGGGACTTCCATGCCGACTGGTACAGAATATTGTTTGTCTCAGAGAAGGTCTTAATCGTCTCCTCCTCCCTGTTAAAGGCCTGCACCACCAGATGCCCGCCATAAATTTCCTCTACCTGGCCGTTCACATGGCCTAAGTATTCCTGCTGCTGTCTGAAATATTTTTGGGAATGTTTCACCACCAGAGAGATCAGCGCCATGGAAATCGGCAGGATTACCAGTGAAATCAGCGTCATGATCCCGGAGATTGACAGCATCATCACCAAAGTACCAATCAGAGTAGCCACACTGGTGATTACCATCGTAATGCTCTGGTTCAGGCTCTGTCCCAGCGTATCCACATCGTTGGTAATTCTGGAGAGCACCTCTCCGTAGGTCCGGCTCTCAAAATATTTCATTGGCATGCGGTTGATCTTACGGGAAATATCCCGCCTCATCCGATAACAGGTCTTCTGCGTGACTCCCGTCATGATCATGCCCTGAATAAAGTTAAATACAGCACTGCACACATACAGGCACAGTGTAAAAAGAAGTACCTTTGCAATATAGGTAAAATCAATGGCTCCCGTTCCGGCAATCTTTGCTGTAAGGCCATCCACCAGAGTATTGGTGGCACGTGCCATAACCTTAGGTCCCACCACGGAAAATACCGTTGAGGCGGCCGCAAACAACATCACCACAAGGATTGCCGCCTTATAGCTTCCCAGATAACGCAGCAGCTTTCCCATGGAGCCTTTCATATCCTTTGGCTTCTCACCAGGCATCATGCCTCTCCCATGTCCATGCGGCATCCTACTTCACCTCCTCTGAAAGACCAAGCTCCCTGGCGGAAAGCTGGCTTCTTGCAATCTGCTCATAGACCTCACAGCTATGCAGCAGCTTTTCATGTGTTCCCTTACCTACAATTTTGCCATCATCCAGCACAAGAATCTGGTCCGCATTAAGTATCGTGCTGATTCTCTGCGCCACGATCAGAACGGCTGCATCCCCGGTCTTTGCGGCTAAGGCTTTCCGAAGTGCTGCATCTGTCTTCATATCAAGCGCAGAAAAGCTGTCATCAAACACAAAGATTTTCGGTTCTTTCGCAATGGCTCTGGCAATGGCAAGCCGCTGCTTCTGGCCACCGGACACATTGCTGCCCCCCTGGGCGATGGTACTCCGGTAGCCATCCTCCTTTTCATCGATAAATTCACTGGCCTGAGCAATCTCTGCCGCTTCATGAATCTGCTCATCCGACGCATCCTCCGCCCCGAAACGCAGATTACTCTCAATCGTACCTGAGAATAAAATCCCTTTCTGCGGCACAAACCCGATCTGATTGCGGAGTTCCTTAAGGGAATAATCCCTGACATCCACGCCGTCCACGGTAATGCTTCCCTCCGTCACATCATAAAACCTTGGAAGCAGATTCACCAGGGTGGATTTGCCACAGCCGGTACTTCCGATAATCGCCGTAGTTTTCCCCGGTTCGGCCACAAAATCAATATCAGAAAGCACATCCTCATCCGCACCCGGATACCGGAAATTCACATGGTGAAAAGCAACCACGCCCTTTTCCTGCTCTGGTCTTTTGGCCTCCTTGGGATCTGCAATCGAAGTTGTCGTACGGATTACCTCCTCCATACGCTCCGCAGCCACGCCGGCTCTTGGCAGCATAATGGACATCGCTGTCAGCATCAAAAAGGACATAACAATCATCATGGTATAGGTAATGAAAGCCGTCATGGCGCCCACCTGCATGTAACCACCGTCGATTCTTTTTGCTGCCACCCACACGATCAGCAGGGTAATGCAGTACATGATCATCATCATGCCCGGCATCATGAACGTCATTACCCGGTTGGTAAACAACTGGGTTCTCATGAGGTTCCGGTTCGCCTCATCAAAGCGTTCCTCCTCCTTTTTCTCCCGGCCAAAAGCCCGGATCACATTTAACCCCGTCAAAATCTCCCGGGACACCAGATTCAACCGGTCCACCAGTTCCTGCATGATCTTAAATTTCGGCATCGCAATAGACACCAGAAGCAGCACAAAACCAACGATCAAAAGCACCGCAAGAGCGATCACCCATTCCATCCCTGCCCTGGTCTGGGCTACCTTGATGATTCCGCCAATTCCCACAATAGGCGCATACAACACCATCCGAAGAAACACCGTGGTCACCATCTGCACCTGCTGGACATCATTCGTACTTCTTGTAATCAGAGAAGCCGTAGAAAAATGATCCATCTCCGCGTTTGAATACTTTACCACATTGCAGAAGGTCTTTTCCCGCAGATCCCGTCCAACAGCCGCACCCACAATAGATGCACAGTATCCCACGCCCACTGCCGCCAGAACCATCAGAAGCGTGAATAACAGCATCTGAATTCCTGCCGTCACCATATAATGCATCTGGATCTTGTCCATATCCAGACCTGCGTTTTTATCGCAGGCAACCGCATAGGAAACACCCATAGACTGCAGGGTCCTGGCACCGATGGCATCAATCTGGTCAGACACCTTTTCCCGCATCGCAAGTATCTGCTCATCGGAAAGCTGTCCTGCGGCCAATGCCTGTAGGAACTGTGTCGAATCACTGCCTCCCATCTCCTCCGAAACCTTCGACATATCAATATCGGATTCCTTCATCTGAGACATCTGATAGGCCATGACGATAGGCTCCAGAAATGTCTCGTCAGATTCCTCCAGCGTCTCCGTATCACATACGCGCTTATAAGAAGAAGCGTTTTGGTCTGTCGCCTTCTCAAGCTCGTAGCAATCTGCAAAAGCCTTCCGTTCCTTCTCTGTCATAAAAAGCTGAGCTGACTGATAATCTTCCTCTGTCATCTTCTCCGGCAGAATATGCTCCACACCACTGCTCATAATTCCCACATCGATCAGATTCGAGGTATACTGTGGCAGAGACAGATCGCAGAACGCCTGCACGATTAAAAAGGCCACAATCACCAGAATCCATCTCCAGTAAGGCAGCATATTCTTAAAAATCTTACCCATTTCCGGTCTCCCTTCTTTTCGCCTTGAAAATCCTTCGTATTTTTCTATGTAAAAATATACCAGGTTACGCACGCTTTCTATGTTAGCACTTTCATTTTTTATTGACAAGGTGGGAAATCTAAAGGTTTTATAAAGAATGGGTAGATGTACATTCATCAATGTACTCTACCCATTTTGAGAAAAGCAATGTTCCGACTAGTGTGTCAATATACATCACATATACAAATGAAGAATCAAAATGAGGTTGGAAAATTAATAATATAATTATACATAACTACAGTTCCTCACGTAAAGGCGCGAATCGCGTATACAAATTACACAAAAATTACACAAAAACCGGCTTCCAAGCACATCACACTTAAAAGCCGGTTTTATCATTTTAGTTCAGACTGAAAAGCGGTAAAATCATCACATCAAGGTTTGTAGTCTCCTTTGGTGTCCTGCATTTACGATTCTCTTTATAATATGTCGAGTACGCCGTAAACTCATAATTCAGATTACCACTCTGCGCAACACTGTTATATGGGACGTAAATCACGTACTGTTTATTTGCATCAACAATGTAGAACTTAGAGCTGCTCTTCTGTAGCTGAGGACTCGAAGCACCTGAATTCTTTGCAGGTACAATCTCTGAAATCTCCAGATCCGTCTTCGTCTCACCTACTACACTCTTGATATTCAGGAGATACTGCGTTTGTTGAGCAGCAGGTTCACCTTCCTGCGTCTGTTCCCCATCCGCTACGGAATCATCTCTAACGGTAAACTCTACCCTTACCATCTTCTCTCCGTTAATGGTAACAACATTGCTGTCCAGAACATCACTGTCAACAACCTCCTCATCAATGTCAGCACCCTTCTTAACAGTATCATAATCTACATAGAGAAGGCTGTCTCCGTTTGATGATACAGAGCTGGCATTGTCAATTGATACATACGGTCCCTGCTCCGGTGGACGGTAAGCACTGATCATCGTATTAACGAAAAGCTTTACCTCATCATCGGTCATGCGGCAATTGGTTTTTCCATTATGAGCATCTCCATGACCTGAACCGGTATACGTAATATTTCCCTTATTGTAGATATAGAAATTATTCCGGGAATCCTGCATTTTCGATGAATATGCATCGGTCTTATTCTCACTGGAATCTCCGCCTATAAGAGTACTATTACCATAAATATCCGGATCATAGGTGTCTGTCAGATTAAACCATACATTAACATCACCATAGGTTTGATATTCCATATCCAGCTGATAATTCTGCACGTGTGAATTCAGTACCTGAATCACATCATTCAACTTATAAGGATAGGAGGTAATCTGACCATTATTGGCAAGCCGTACAAACGAGGTTCCGGCGCTATTGTCCGGCCATGATAAAGTATCATTAGTACTGTTTGCATTTTTTACACGATCCGTCTTCCCTCTTGCTTTAGAACGATATCTCGCATACATCTGTGTTGCATTATCCATGATTTCGCAGGTATAGGTATCCTTGAAGCTATACTCTACCGAATTAAAATCATTGTCAAGAACTTTGTCGTCATCGGAATCTGTAAATTGATGGAAATAGACATCTCTCATTTTATCGCTGCGAGTACTTTCATAAGCGGCCTTTAATTCAGACTGCGAGAAAATCTCCTTTCCATTCACAAATGTATTGGAATAAGTTTTGTCGTATGTACCGTCACTCTCCTTATTATAGTAACTTCTTCGTTGTCCGGAAACGGTTCTAAGCCAGGTAGAATAATTTCCATAGTTTCCAACATCTTTAGCATCCGGGCTAAATACCAGATCATGACTGAAAATCATACTCTTTCCCTGATTGATAAAGTCATTGATTCCCTCGACAAACACAGGATCCTCAGAAAAGCTGTTACTATCAATGAATCCCAGAACAACCATATCGTACTCAGCAAGGAAAGACTTCCAATTCTCAATTCTCTGTTCCTGATCCACAGTTTTTCCCTCTGCGTCAACAGATTGATCACCAAACAGAACATACCAATCCGAATTAATCAGGAACTGAATATTTACATCAAATTCATTTACATTCTCCAGATATTTCTCGAACTTCGCAACAGTCGTTCTTTTTCCGGAATTCGATTTCATATAATTATCATATATGCGCGTATCACTGCTTTCCGTGTAAACATAATCCGGATCATAATACTGATGACCTCCCAGATTCACGCTGTATTTGGTAAAAGAACTGAACCGGTCTGCCTTCCATAAACTAGTATTATAAATACCATTTTTGTCATCATATGGAGTTGAACTCACTCCGTTACGCGACGCTTTTCTCATCGGAGGCAGGCACATCTGCAGAACATTGATTCTCTCCTTTGCCTTATCATTTCCCTTCTCAAAAGCAGTGTAGTCGATCGCACTGGATCTAAGATACTGATTACCTGCCTGATAGACCTCCAGCTTCCATGGAACGATTCCCAGCCGGGACTTTGGCAGCGTATAGGTTGCATAGTATCTCTTGTTCGGCTCCAGTTCCACCTCTGTACTATTTCCGAGAGCCGTTCCATCCTCATCATAAACCTGCATACTGAGGGTATTCTCTACGGTATCATAGGAATCCTTTTCGTCTCCTTCCTTCCCCAGAGCCTGATTCATATTGTCAATTTCGCTGTGTTCCTTGAGTGAGCCACGGTACACACCATCTCCATCAGAGTCAATACTCAGATGAACACGATACTTCTGCCCAATAACACCATCAATATAGAAATGATAACTTAATACCGCATTTCCACTCGCATCCTTAGGCTGATAATTTTCATTCACGATAACACCGGATGCAGTTCCATTTGAACCACCTAAACTGTACTTCTGATCTTCCTGAGAATAACCATACTCCATAGGATAACCATCTGTTGCATTCACAAAAAACAACTGGCAGCGACTTTTGGCAATAATCTTTTTCATCTGCTTGGGGCTGTAATCATTGTACCGAAGAATACGCTCTTCCGCATCACTGTCCGGATCATTCCAGGTCAGAAGATCGTACAACTTGGAACTTTTATCCACCTTCTCGGTATCAATCTCTGAACCATCTTCTTTATACAGCTTCTGATCCACAACAATCGGCTTACCAGCTCTCAGGAAATCCTCCAGTTCCAACATCTTTTTTAATGTGATATCATTCCCGGAATAGCGCATCTTGTAATCACCGAAATCACATCGGATCTGCTTATCACTTTCAGAACCATTTACATCCTTCCAGCCTGGATAACTGTTTTTATTAGAGGTTATACTAGACGCATCCGCCTGATTCTTATCAATATAACGGAACACCAGATCTCCCACCGAGGTATAGAGCAGGTTACCCAAATCCTCATCATTATAGCCATTTAATCCATTGGACGCATCCTGCATGGCACCAATAATAATCAGGTCATACTTTGCGGTCAGGTCATCCGAGCTGTCAATTGTCAGCTTAATCGGGTTGTTCAGATTGTCCACCTGTCCATATTCATAACGTCCGGTACTTCCAATAAACTCCGCTGTTGTCATGGTTGTTACCTGAAGTCGTTCAGGGTCCTCTACCCAACTACCGGAATCCTGGTCAGCCTCATACCATGGGAACAAATTCTCGTAATACTTCACCCAGTCGAACTCTTTCCCATCCACTGTTTGTTTAAACGATGTATTCTGGTAGATAAACTGCTGACAGGGTTCAATCTCCAGTACACGAAGCTTTGGTGTGTACTGAGGTACACTCAGGATGAATTTCATGATCTGCTGCATAGTAAAGGATGTTTTATTTCCATAATAATCCTTCAAATCGGTCATCGTTGTGCCACCATTCAACGGATTATTATTACTTCCTTCCTGAATTCCACTGGCTGTCAGGAAGTTCTGAAGTAAGGAATTATCTCCATTATAGGTAAGAATTTTATCAAAAACATTCATTCCACCAAAATTCTTACCATCAAAACGCATTTCACCCGTAATATCTTGACCACTAGGATTATACGCAAATGTACCAGAACTGTAAGGAGGATTGACTGTGGTAGGCTCCCAGTTATCACTAATTTCCGGTGCATCCACAATCTGACCATTATCCACCTTTTTAGCTGGATAGGATAATTTCTCTTTCCCCTTTGATGCCGTTTCAACAGCCGACAAAAGCCCCAGCTTATTACAGAAATCTGCTGGTTTAAACTGTGTAACCATCAGCATCAACTTATAAGTATTTAAATCTTTTCTGCCACTTGGATATAACGTAGGTGTTTCAAAAACTAACGAAGCCGGATTATCGGTTCCCATACGAGCCATAATCCTAAGGGTTTCCTGATTTGTCAGATCATGTTTGTCAAATAAATCCGGGTAATATCGATTATTCTCTGTTGTTTTTCCCCATTTATTGTACTTTTGCCAGATTTCCATCATGACATCTGTATTTTTCCCGGAATGAATATAAATAAGATCCGCCTTATCAATCAAGCCAATATTCCCTTCCTTATCCAGATCTTCCGGTGTAATCGTAATCACATTAGAAATGAAATCCGTAGACTTATCACCCAGGGCTTTCTGAACAAAAGTATCATTATGTACCAAATTCGTCACATGACATTTAAACACGTCATTTCTGGTCATAGCTACCACATGTTCTGTATCGGAAACGTCATAAGGAAGTACATCCCCTTTATTATACCACTTGTATTCTCCGCCTTCCTGATACTTAAAATAGTAGTTCGAATCATTCGGATCTTTATTATATGGTGTTCCGTGTCCATCTCCTGACTGCACCTGAACACGGCTGTAATTTCCTCCGGTTTCCACCTTTACAAAATAGCCTTCACGTTTACAATCCGAATCATCCGGTTTGTGATACCACATATTGTATCCGATATTTACACCAGTATTTGTATAGCCTACCTCAAAATCAGTACGAGCCATATAATCTGTCACGTCATCCTTATCCCAGCCCATCGTTGTTGTAATGTTATATGGTGTATTAGCTGGGATATCCTCATAAAGAGAATAGATGTCACGTTCACTGACGCTATAAGCATCCTGCAACAGTCCCATATTTCCCTGCTGTTTCGCATAATCTCGCTCAATTGCAGCCATATTAATCGGCTCGCAGCCCGGAATAAAATACCCAAAAGTACCCTGATCATATGTAGGAACAATTTCTAGTACAACGAACTGATTGTCAGCATCCCCCAGATCTGCCTCCGGATTTGTCTTCAAAGTAGAAGCGTCCGGAAAATCACCACAAGAATATGCCTTATTGTTAGAATAATCTACATTGGACTGTATATACGCATAAGTTCGATCGTCATATGCGTCTCCAACTACAATCATTCCCATCAGCATGCTGATGCATAGAATTATGGATATAAATCTTTTCACTGCTGTTTTCATATCTGTTACCTCTCACAATTACGATTGATTTAAACGCCACTGTCTGGACTGCGCATCAAAGTAATATACATTTCCTTTATACTGTGCCCAATACTGATGAACCTTTCCATCAACACCCTTATTGCTGTCATCTGTGACTTCAGCACGGTTCGTATAAACAATCGCTTCCCCATCAACCGTATAGATAGCAACCGGAATCGGGTCCAGATCTGCCTCCGGTGTTGCAACATTGCTGTCAAATCTGCTGATATCTGTTGCCAACGGAAGATATACTGAATCCGTCAGCTTTTCACCATTGTATGTATAAGTATTTGCGTTGCCCGGATAGAATCTCACATCACAGGAAACCCCATCTAACACACTGCCCTTGGTATCCTTCAAGCCGAAGGTAACCGTCTTTGTCGATGACACAGAAGCAGTTGCAGATACAGATACCTGCTCCCCCGATATAGAAGTACTCAGGCCGGAATCCTCACTCAGTACACATAAAGAGGAGGCCTTGATTCCCGAAACATTGAAGGATACTCTCTGTGTCTGTCCTCCGGTAATCGGGAACAGCTTCTGGGAAGGCGAATTCACATTTAAGGAAAGGTTAACCTTTGCAAAACTTAACGTAATTGTCGGTCCCGCCACTGTATTTCCGTCCGGATTGACATAATCCGATTTCAGAGTCACATTCACAGGCTGTCCATAATCTCCCACATTGTAGTTCAAAGTATATCCGTCAGCCGCTTTATTGACAGCTACCAGAGGATTATCAGATTGAAGATTCCATTCATTTGTGGATACCAGCACTGTTTTCGTTTCTCCACTATTGGAAGTATACCTTGCAAAAAGCTGGAAACTGCCTGTGTCCCCACGAACAACCTTGCTCAGAACTGTGTTTCCGTTTTCCGATGCACTGTCACTGTTTCCGGAACCGTCTGTTGCCAGAATATAAACGCCGTCAAAGGTATCCTCCGGAGTGGTGGTTCCCTCAAGGAATTCAATCTCCACGGACTGCTCGTAGGTATTTCCACCCACCGTACAACTGATGGTAAGCGGGAATTTCTTTCCCTTATATCCCACCGGCCGATGCAGGGTAACCTCATAACTCAGGCTCGTTCCTTCCGGTGATAACTCTCCGTTCCCGATCTCAGGCTTCATGACCGCGCCGGCTGTCGCCTGGGGATGAATCAGTGCAATATCTGAACTGAGCAGATTACTTGCCGTCAGTGTAAACTTTCCTTTCTGAATTTTCGAATCCAAAGGATCCACGGAGAAACCGCCAAGGATCGGATTGGATACGGACTTCACATAAACCGTAGCCGAACCCTGTACATAGGTTCCCGTACCGTCTTTATCTGCATTCACACTGCTCAGCGAAGTTGCGTATACGGTAAAGCTTCCTGTCACATTTTCTGCGATTGTAAGCATTCCGGTTTGACGGTTCACCGTAACTCCCTCGATCTCTGAACCGAGCGTCCAGATTGTCTGCCCGGAACCCGTGCTTCCATCGATAAAGGTGTGCTCTGCTTTAAACGGATTCGTATAGGTTCCTCCGGCCCATACATACGCTGTATTCGTCAATGCAGGATCCGTAATATTGGTAACACTGATTGCCGTCGTACTATTCTTCTTGGAAGTATCATCCAGGACTTTAAAAAAGTCTCCCGCCTCATCCTTATTGACACTTACAATTTTATTTCGGAGCATGATCGTATTTTTTGAAGTATACTTACGCCCCTGATATTCAAACTTGATCGTAAAGGTAATTTCATTCTTTTTGACAAGGTCCTTAATGTCTACCGTAAAATCCGTCACATTCTTCACAAATTTGGAAAGAATCTCCGGATTCGCCTTGTCAGCGGTCATGGTCATTTGATTGACCGTATTCCCACCTGCATCTGTGGTAGATCCGTATGTACAGGTTCTGGTACAGAAGCTCAGCCCTTTTGCAGGATCCACATATACATGAATCGCCTCATATGGCACATTCGTGGAAGTGGCAGAATCCGTGCTCTCATCATACCCTGTCTTCTCATAATCACGATAATAGAGATAGAGATCATTTCCCTGAAGAACATCCTTCCCGTCTGTTTCCGGTTTCAGTCCAATACCCATATTGGCATTAAGTACCAGAGATTCCAGCTGCGCCATGGTCAGCTGGGCCTCATTCTGAACACTGGAGTCATTATTTCCTCTCCTGAACAGGTTGATGGTATGAATAATGAAGCTAAATGCAACACCAATGACGATTGTAACAATGGTCATTGCTACCAGAAGCTCAATCAGTGTCAGACCACGATTGTCTTTTTCTCTTTTTTTCATCCATCCCATTCTCTCATCTCTCATAACTCTAATCCTTCTCACACTCAAACTTACCGGTTACCGGATGCAGCGTAAAGGTATATCCATTGCTTCCATTCTTCCCCGTAATTCGAATTTTACTGCAATACGTCTGATTGCTCTTGCCGACAGCCTCTGTATAAGACACCGTCACATTCCCTGATGGATCGGTAGAAGTAGACACTCCTTCTTTCATGGTCTGGAAGCCTCCCGTACCTCTGGAAAAGGTAAGTACCAGCGAATTGCTGCTATTGATCTTAACCGGACCGGTTGAAGTAGCGGAACTCCCCGGACCCTTCTGCCAATAGTAATACACCTCTACCTGCTTGCCCAGCGGCTGATCCCCGTCAAAGGAGCTCTTGAGTACGCACTGACCATTCTCATAACAGATTTCCATCCATGCGCCATTCTTTGCCAGAGCCTCCGAACGGGTCTGCTGGAGCTTATTATACGCAATGTCCTTAGCCTGACGGCATTTCCACGAGGATTGTGAAAAGACTGTTATCCCAATACCCGTAGCAACCACTGCCATAATGGCAACGACCGTAATTAATTCAATTAATGAAAACCCCTTGTTCTTATTCACAACCCTCACCTGCTTACTGTTTCGTCCAATTACTGTATGTTACATAATCCGAAAGCTCAATACCCTCGTCATCCTCAGCCTCTCCGATATCACTTGCCAGATAAGCGGAGCCATCTTTCAGGAAATCTGCAGGATATGTAGATCCGGACTTAATGCGGAGTGCCTGCTGTGCAAGATCGCTATCCGCGGTAAGTTTGGCACCTGCACCGATCGTAACCTCTCCACCTGCAATAATCAGTCCCGTAAAATTACAGCCTGCCGGAATCGTCACATCTCCTCTTGCAATTACAAGGTGAATCGGATATGAGCTTCCCAGATTAGATATTGCAGTAGAATCCGGTATGGAGTACGAATCCTGATTGGAAACTACTGCACTCATCCTTGTTGTATCATCACCATCCTGAAGAAATACTTTCTTATCTCCGGAATGAATACTCTCCTTCGTACTGTCTGCCAGATTCGCCATATCCGCTACAACCAGATTCTGGTAAACCGTTTTGCTAAGTTCATCCGACGTCATGGAATTCCAATCCACGGTAAGTTTATGTCGAAGCGAAGCAAAGGTCTGCTGGTAATTCCATTCCTCCGTTGAAAGGGTAGCATACTTCCCTGTTACCTCTTTCAGCTTGCCCGGATAGAATTTTGTATCTGCCCCATCGGGAACCAGAACACTTCCATTGTAATAGAAATCATACTCATTCGGCAGATCCAGACTCGGATAAGTAATCGAGAGGGTGGGATCTTCAAACTGGTTTGTCGGATCATCACCGTTATAATTCGGATAAATCCGCCCCTGTACCGAAGAAAGATTCTCATTCCAATGTTTCTCTGCGAAATCATTGGCAGATGAGGTACTGTCGAATACAAGGAAGAAATATACCATATTTTCCGGCTGTGCCGATGTGCTGTAAGCAAACCGATATACAGCCTTTCGAATGCCAACTACTCCCTCCTTGGCAAGAGACTCCGGAATCGCATCCACAGCATCCTTGTCCCTGCGAATATAATCCCAAAGAGTGATATCATTCGCACTGGAATAGTTGTAAGTAGTCATAATCTCATTCTGTAAATTATTGAATGCCGTCTGGGACATGGGATTTTTCTCTCCGTATTTACAGTAAGGTGCAATATACTCTGCCGGTACAAGATAAGCTCTCTGATCGGACTTTAAGGAAAGAGATTCACCCATCTGCACATCTGTATTACTACTTTCATTCAGGCTGGCGCCCACATAGGCATTTCCTGCAATTGTCATCCCCTCAAGACCACTGAAATCAATGGTTGCCTGCTTGCCGTTAATCAGCACTGCACTGGAGAAATCTGCCGGATTCGTTGTTACATTTGCTGCCTGGAATACTTTTGTGTCCTTGTCATAAATTTCTGCCAGATCCGAAGTCGAAGTATTGCCGTATGCATACAGCCTTCCGCCCATCTTAAGATTTGTGGATGTTTTAATGGAATTGGAAACCACAACGTCATTATTCAGATAGGTCAGTCCCTTCATATCTGCTGAAGCAGAATCTACAACAAGACTTCGCGCCCAGGTCTGATAACCATCCTCCACTGTAAGCTGGCCACCATTTTTTACTACCATATTATCTGCTGTAATCAACCGCCCGGAGCCACCGTCCGCCGGCTGCTTAAAGGTAATCCCTGAGCCGGAGCCTACCAATGCCCCCTGATTTCCCAGATACGCACTGCCTGTAAGCTCAATATTATTTCCAATTGTCTGCGTCTTCTCATTTGCAACAAGTGCATATAAGGTAAGATCCAGAGGTGCCATACTCGTCTGGTCAAAGTCCATAACCGGACAAGAAAGAACAATATCCGTCTGGATCTGGGTCATATAGTTTCTATTATCCACGTAGGTAACCTTCAGATTCTTAATCGTAAACGTACCCTTATCCGTATCCTGATTGATTACGTTCAGATTTCCCGCCGCTTCCACACTGCACGTTCTCGCATCGGTTTTTGCCTCAGGAGAAACCATATTGTTCAAATGGTTGACATCATAATGCAGCGCATAGGCATTGGATACCCCCGGAGTGGTATCCTCAATCTTGCCCAATAATACATCCTGAAACTTATTCACATAATTATATTTACGTGTTCCTGCATCACAGGTACTGAAATGCTCCAGCGTCCAGGTATACGCTTCTCCTGCAGCCGAAGAGATATCCTGCTGAAGTCCAAGGGAGATATCATCGACTACCTGCTCTGCACTGTAGAAGTTCTTCTTGGAATTCATGTTGGTAACCTTCATCCGATAGGTAATCAGGCTGACCGTCAAAAGCGTAAAGGCCAGTATCCCGATAATGGCAACAATAGATATTACCATCATCAGCGACGAACCTCTATTGGATTTTTGTTCCTTCAATCTTTGTAAGAACTTTCGCATTCGCATCACCTTCATCATATACCTCAATTGTGACATCATAAATTTTCGTCTCCGAATCTGATCTCTGAAGATCCGTTTTCAGATTCAGCATATCCTTCACTGCATATCCGGTTGGAATCGATGAAACCGCTGATCCCCCATTGTTCAGATACGCGATCTGCAGTTCGCTCATATTCGCAGCATCATTCCACATCAGGTTTGTGGCAACCGTCGTCAACACATCCGGTTTGCCGTCTGCCCCTGCCAGAGTATCTCTGTGGCCCTCGTCCACACTCAGCTTAACCGAATACGAAGAGCTGCCAGTCACATAATTTGGATTACTACTGGTATCTCTGTCCGTCTGTTTTACCAGGAACACACATACCTTATAATTTTTCGGATTCTTAATCTCGATGGTTTCCCTCGGGCTGATCCTGCTGCTGCTGTTATACATCGGATAGAAGCAGAGGAAAATGTTAGAAAGAACATTCGGATTCCCCGTTGTCAGAGATTCACTGTTATTGTAGATCTCCACATGATTGATCGGAGTGACCGTACCACTCTTTCCGTCTCTGCCATCCTGATAAGTAACCGTGACATATACCCTCGCAAGCTTCGTCGACTCATCATAATCCACCTCAAGGGTAATATTACGGCTCATCTTCTTTTCAACTTCTTCATACTCTCCCAGATCAATATCCTTGGCAGCCTTGATCTCCTGGTCTGCCTTCTGGATATAAAAGGCGTTGGAAGCCTTCGACAGCGTCGATAAATTTGCGAACTTCAGCGTATTATAATCTGTCTTTTTATTCGCTTCCGAGGTTGTACTGATCGATGTATATTTCTGTGGATCCAAAGTAACCTTTGCATGAAACTTTCTTCCATTCACATCCAGATTACTGAACTCCCGCTTATATGTATAGATTGGCTTACCCTGAATATCTAATACCGGGTTGGAGCCATCCATCACCTGCTCACTGGTACAATCCCCCAGATAAGTAGTCAGATCTTCCGACTTCAATTGTTCAAATACATTCTGCGCCGCCGTGGTCGCCTCCATGACCTTTCCCGCCCTGGTGTTCGTCCGTGCCGATGTAACAAAGCTGTGAAGCATCGGAATCATAACGACGGCAAGAATGGCAATCGCAACCAGAAGCTCAATCAGGGAAAAACCTTTATTATTGTTCTGATGCTTTCTCGGCATACTCATCACCCTTTTTATTCTGCTGCCGGACTCTCAATGGTTCCGAAAATGTTATTGGTTCCCTTCTTAATATTACCGGCATCCGGATTCTCATATTCTTTCTCGGTTCCGGTCACATAATAGCGATTCACGTTCAGACTGCCCACCAGATTTCCTGTCTCCTGATCAAAGTTAAGAGTTAAGCCACTGACATTCTGCTTGTCTGCATCCTCAAGGATATCAGAAATCACCGTTTTCAGATCTCTGTAGCTGGACTTGACATCATAGCTGACCGGCATCTGATACAGATTGTAATCCGGTTTCACAACCATGGACTCGTCTATCATGCCAAGCGAATTGGCTGCCGGTGCTGCCGCAGCATCTGCGGGAGCTGCCTCTCCGGTTTCTGCGGTTCCATCCTCTGCCGTCTCTTCCTCTGCCGGTGCTGCCGCCTCTGCCGGTGCTGCATTCATTGCATAAAGAAGGTTCGACGTGGTCACTCCCACGCTGGAAATCTTCATTTCTGATGTATTCTCAATCTCCTTTGCGTAGAGGATGACATCCTCTGCTCTCACCTCAGCCGGGAACTCTGCAAGGATGGTATTGTCCTCCTCCTGGTATTCCTTTGTCTTGGCCTCATAGGTTGGTGCGTTTGCCTCCAGTTCCTCTAACTGGGCTACCGAGGCAGCCAGTTCATCATGAGCAGCCTGCAGCTGATCGTGCTTTTCATCCATGGAAGGCTTAATCAATGCGATCACAATCAAAAGGATCAGCACACCGACTCCATATAAAATTCCTTTAATATACTTTGGTTGTAATTTCATCGCTTCTCGCCTCCTACTCCTGTGTCTGTGTCTCTTCAGCTTCTTCTGTCTCCGCCGGCTTATATGTAACGATTACGTCGAAGGAAACCCTTGCAGCACCTGCATCATCCTGTTCTTCCGTAATACCATTGCACACCACATTATAAATCGTATTGAACTGGCGCATCTGCATCAGAGTCTCTGCCGCCGACTCCTTTGTTGCGCAGGACAATGACATTGTGATCGTGCTCTCTCCAACACTCAAGTTATTTACCACCATATCTGAAGGGACGCTCTTCTCCATCTCAGCCAGGAAATCAAGGAAGGCATCATTTGGTACATTTGAGCTGCTTTCAATAGTCTTTACACCATCATGAATGACCTTCTGGGTCACATAGGTATTATAGGTCTCCACCACCGGCTTCTTCTGGTCAATGGTGGTCTGCAGCTGCTTATTGCTGGCCGAAAGCAGAAGATTCGACATCACACCCACAATGATAATGGCAAGTCCGATCACTGCACAGCCGGCACAGACAATCACCGGAACCATGAAGGACTCCGTCTTGGTCTTCTTCTCCTTCTCTGCCAGGGTGAAATTCAGAGGATTTACAGCTGCACCGATACAAGTGAAGTACTCTCCTAAATGGAAACGCTGTGCGGAAAGAGATCTGGTGACATCGGCAGAGCCGAATCGCATCATGGTTGCCACTTCTACACCCAGCTCATTGGTCAGCAGCTTGTCCAATCCCTGACAATCCGCACCGAGACCAACCAGAGAAATATGATCGATCTCAATATCCGAATTGCGGGAAGCAAAGTAATCCAGCACACGGGAAATATTGTTGATCAGCATCGTAAGGGAAGTGGTGATCTTATCCTTCGCTGTCACCGGTGCTCCCTCCGTGTCCGCCGACTTGGGGCGAAGCTGCTCATTAAAGCAGAGGTTCATCTGCATCTGAGTCAGTGCCTGTAAATAGGTGGATCCCGGTTTCACCAGAGTACTCTCCATCATGGCAATCACTGCATCGTCGATACCATAGCCGATGTTTCGCTGAAGGACCACCTTGTTATTCTTGATGACGGTAATCATGGAAGTGTTGTCATCGATACAGATGGTTGCTGCCAGATCCGGTGACATACTGTGGGTCATGGCCTGATAAATACTGTTACCATAGTAATCAATGGCAACCAGCTGCATATTCAAAGCCTTCGCCAGAGTCTGGTAGGAATCGATCAGATTGTTCGGCACCGCGTAAACCGAAAGGTTCATCTGCTTTGCTGCCTTGTCTGTATCAATCACACGGTAAACCATCTGATACTGGGACAGGTCTACCGGGAAATAGTCCTTGGAGTTTGCCATCAGAAGGGACTTGATCTTGGTCTCCTTCACCAGAGGGATGGTAACCTCACGGTTTGCCACACGACCTGAGGTCATGGTGAATACCACACGGTTATTCTGAATACCGCTCTCGCTCATGCCCTGCTTCACCATATTCAGAAATTCCTCCGTCACATGAACTCCGTTCTCATCCAGAATTCCCTGTGGGGTTTCAAAGGTAAACGCATGATAGACTTTCGGGGCCTTTGCCTCGTAGTCTACCTCCGCCACATGGGTGACGCTGTCACCGATTTTAAAACTTACTACTTTTCCAGCCATATTTCTTCTCCCTGTTTTATTTATTGTAATTTATGCCTTCCTACAACCGCGGGGGGCCCGCGCCCATAAGAAGATATACATTCTCACAACGGTTACCCCAGAAATAATTGTAAATACATGGAAATCCACGGTTCGCCCCAGAGGGCAGCCAGGAAAATCCCCATCGCAAGATAAGGTCCCATGGCCAGCACATGCTCAGCATGGGATACCTTCATGCGGATGATATGAATCACAGAACCTATGATACATCCCAGCACCAGTGCCAGAATAATCTTCTTCCAGCCCAGAAGCAGTCCGGCAGCAGCCATCAGTTTGACATCGCCACCGCCTATGGCCCGTCCCTTGCTGATCAGAAGGATCAGTTCCAGAGGGATACTTATTGCAAAGAGACCAATTACATATTCTACCCAATTGTGATAATCGAGTACAATATGAATCAGTCCCAGCATCAGTATAAAAATGTTGATTCCAAATGGAATCTCATAGGTTCGAAAATCAATCACACTCAATACTATGAGCGCTGAGACAAGGAAGCAATAGACTACACTTGTCAAATTCACGTCGTTCGCCATAAAGACAACGACATACAAGATTCCGTTGACAGCCTCAACAATCGGATACTGTGCGGAAATTCTGGCTTTGCATTTGCGACACCTCCCCCGCAGCGCCAGCCAGCTCGCCACCGGGATCATATCGAACCATTGTAACTGATATCCGCAGCTCATGCAGTGAGAGCGTTCGGTCACGATGGTCTCATGCTTCGGAATGCGGTAAATGCATACGTTCAAAAAGCTGCCGACCACCAGACCGTAGAGTAACACTATGATGTAAATGGGAATCAGTTCAAAATTCATTCGCTTTGGTGTCCTTTCCATTGCATTTGTAGGGAATGCAAGAAATTATGTGTCATTCTTTGTAGGGCCGCAGCAAGCAAAGCTTGCTGCGGTTAAAAATCAAGGTATTAATTCCATGAACCAGTAACTGTATATGCCTGTCTCGTATCAGAATATGTCGCTGTCACTGTATATGTTTTATTTTTACGAGCTTTAGAAACTGGTACGATCGTGTCACCTACTGTATTTTTAACATCCTGAAGTAACTTTGGATTAGAAGTAGTAGCAGCAATGGTACCAGAATTAGAACTATCATTTACCGTAAGAGTAACAGTATTACCACCTGCCTCTGTGTAAATATCTTCCTGCGCCAATGCAAGTTCTACTGCATGTGTCACTTCTGATACAGCAGAATCGTCTTTCTGAACCCTTGTTTTCTCTACATAGCGTAACATAGCTGGTGCAAGTACTACCATGAGTACTGCCATGATAGCAATTACTACGATTAACTCTACGAGAGAGAAACCTTTGTTGTTTTTCTTCATGTTTTCATTTTTCATATTCTTTTTCTCCTTTACCTTTAAGATGATTATTTTATCTTAAGGCTCCACCCCCCTACAGACTGGAGCTTTAATTCTAATGGGTATTCAGATTGCCGGATGCCGTTGCAAAAGGCTTTCCGGCAGTTGTTCTGGCGAAAACATAAGCGCCCTTTCCAGAATCATAGGTCAGTTTCACATAAGCAGTTGCCGGGCTGGAATGATAGGTTTTCGATACAAATGTTATTCCATTCCCAACCGTCTTCTTTACTTCGTCAGATACCGGACTTCCGGATGTACCCGAAACATATGCCGCATCATCTGTAATATCGGTCTCCGTGATCGTCAACAGGATATCCGGTGTTCCATCAATTGCCGACATAATCGCTTCTTCCCCCAAAGCAAGTTCTGCAGCATTTGCAACCTCTGAGAGTGCCGACTCGTCCTTCTGCAATCTCGTTTTCTCCACATACCGAAGCATAGCCGGAGCCAGAATCACCACAAGTACAGCCATAATGGCAACCACAACAATCAACTCCACAAGGGAAAACCCTCGATTATTCTTTCTGAATTTTTTTCTCTTCATCAGATCCTCCCTTTCTGCTTGGGGATATAGCTGATTACAGATTATCCAAATTATTATACATTGCAAGCATCGGAGCCATAACAGAACCGATCAGTAAGCAGACAACGCCGGCCAAAACCAGGATAATCATCGGCTCCAAAGCAGCCAGAACCGTCTGGGTAGCCATCTCCACTTCCTCGTCATAGTAGTCGGCAAGCTTGGTAAGCATATCCTCCATCTCACCGGTTTCCTCACCGATCTTCGTCATATGTCCAACCATCGACGGGAACATATCATCCTCCAAAAGTGGCTCCGAAAGTGGAACGCCTCGTACAACCTCTTCCTTTGCCTGTTCCAATTTCTTCTTATACAGGTAATTACTCATGGTACCGGCAGTAATTCCAAGAGCCTCGATGAGCGGAAGTCCGGAATAAATCAAAGTACTTAAGGTTCTTGAGAAATTGGATGCCGCGGACTTAATGGTAAGATTACCAAAAATCGGCATTTTTCTCGCAATCGTTGCAAAAAGTACCTGTCCCCGTTCCGTCTTCTTAAAGGCCTTGACTCCTGCAACAATCGCAACCACAATAATTAAGATAATCGGCCATTTATGTATTACAAAGTTGCTGGCAGCCACCATCATCTTGGTGAGAGCCGGAAGCTCGGTATCGATACTCTCAAACATCTCCGTATATTTCGGGATAACGAAAGTCAACATCAATACAATAACTCCTAATGCAACGAGTGCCAACATAATCGGATACATGGCTGATTTCTTCATGATTGCCTTCAGCTTCGCACTCTTCTCGAAGTGGGTACTCATTCGATCGAAGGCTACTTCCAACTTACCGGAGGCCTCACCTGCGGCCACCATCTTCACCATGATGTCCGGGAACACATCCGGGAACTTCGCCAAGGCATTGGATAAGGTCTCGCCCTTTCCAATCTCCGTCTTGGCTCCGCTGATGGCCTTGGCCATCTTCTTATTCTCCGTCTGTTCCTCCAGCATACCCAAGGCATCGATGATTGTGACACCGGCGTTGATCATACTGATAAACTGCCGACAGAAAACACTCAAGTCTCTCGGCTTTACACTTCCACCGATACTGATATTTACATCCCTGGTAAAGATATTCGCCTTCTTTACCTCCAGTGGCGTCATGCTGTCCGCACGAAGCTTCGCATATACGGCATCCTCGGTATCCGCCGTAATATTTCCTTTTTTCTCCTTGCCATACTTGTCTATGGCTCTGTAATTAAAATCAGGCATTTTCTCTCCTTATTCAAACATGGCTGTCTTGTGAGCCATAGCATTCTGATCATGAGCAAACTTGATTGCATCGTCCTTCGAGATAAAGTTCGTCAGCGTCAGCTCGTACAGATGATCATCCATGAGCTGCATGCCTTCCTTCTTGCTGGTCTGGATAATGGAAGGAATCTGGAAAGCCTTTCCTTCACGGACCAGATTTCGAACAGCTGCTGTACCGAGCATCACTTCAAAGGCTGCCACTCGTCCGCCATCAATTCTCGGCAGAAGCTGCTGGGCGATGATGCCCTCGATAACGGAGGCGAACTGGATTCGGATCTGGGGCTGCTGATGCGGTGGAAAGACGTCAATAACACGATCTACAGCATCCGCCGCGCTGTTGGTATGTAAGGTGGAGAATACCAGATGTCCGGTCTCGGCAGCGGTAATCGCTGTGGAGATGGTTTCCAAGTCTCGCATCTCTCCGATCAGAATAACGTCCGGATCCTCTCGCAGGGCCGCACGGACGGCTGCTGCATAGCTGCCTGTATCATTGCCAACCTCCCGCTGATCCACGATTGATTTGTTATGATGGTGCAAATACTCAATCGGGTCCTCCAGGGTAATAATATGTCTCGCATATTTGTTGGAAATTTCCTGAACCAGTGAAGCAAGTGTCGTAGACTTTCCGGAACCGGTGGCACCGGTTACCAGCACCAGCCCTCTCTTACGGTTCGTCAGATCCACCACCGACCGGGGAATTCCCAGCTGCTGCGGTGACGGAATATCAAAAGCCAGGATTCGCATAGCCAGCGCATAGGTTCCACGCTGCCGGAAGGCATTCACACGGACTCGGGTAAATCCGGGAAAGGAATAGGCGAAATCCAGTTCCCCCACCTTCTCCAATTCATCCCACTGCTTCTCATTGACCATCGATTTCGTAATACGTTCTGTCTCCTCCGGCGTGAGTGGGTGATCCGATACCGGAAGGAGTCCTCCATCCACCCGGATCATCAACGGACATCCCGGCGCCAGATGGATATCGGAGGCATGCTGCCCGTCCGAATAAAGCAAAATACTTTGTGCAGTTAATTCTCCTGTCAGCAATTCCACGTCTCGTTCCTCAGCTTTCCTCATCATCTATTACATCATTGTCAAAGGATACCTTCATCATCTCCGAGAAGGAGGTAATTCCTTCTACAACAAGCTTCGATGCGCCCATACGAAGAGTCTGAAGCCCCTCTTCCATAGCCACATCCTTAATCTCCTCTGCCGTACCGTGCTTACTGATCACGCGGCGGATGGCAGGGGTAATTGTCATAATCTCATAGACGCCCATTCGTCCTCTGTAACCGGTCTGTGCACAATGTTCACAGCCGCAGGGCTTATAGATTGTCAGCGGTTCCTCCGTGGATACGCCGAGAAGCTTCTTTTCTTCTCTCGTCGCCTCCACCGGCTGCTTGCAACGTTTGCAAAGTCTTCTCACCAATCGCTGGGCGATAACTCCTACCATAGAGTCTGCCAGCAGGTAACTCTCAATACCCATATCCATCAAACGTGTCAGGGTACTGGCCGAACTGTTCGTATGTAAGGTACTTACCACAAGATGTCCGGTGATGGAGGCCTGTACAGCAATTTTGGCCGTCTCGGTATCTCGGATCTCACCGATCATGATAATGTCCGGATCCTGTCGCAGGATGGAACGAAGTGCGGATGCGAAAGTAAGATCCGCCTTGTTATTGGTCTGCACCTGGTTGATACCGTCAATATTCGCCTCGACCGGATCTTCAACCGTGATAATATTCACATCTTCTGTATTCAGCTCGCTTAACGCGGTGTATAGCGTTGTAGATTTACCGGAACCGGTAGGCCCGGTAACAAGAATGATTCCGTTAGGATTCTTAAGAATCATATCAAACTTCTTCATCTCATCCGGAGTAAAGCCAAGTTCGCTCTTGTCCCTGGTAAGCATCTTCTTCTGTGCAAGTCGCATAACGCACTTCTCGCCGTACACCGTAGGAAGAATAGATGCTCGAATATCATATTCCGTATGATCGACCGTCATGGTAATTCGGCCGTCCTGCGGTTTTCTCTTCTCGGAAATATCCATGCCGCCGATGATCTTAAGTCTCGCAATGATTGCCGGAAGCAGATGGATATCATAGGTTCCTCTCTCATACAGAGAACCATCAATACGATATCTCACACGTACCATACGCTCCAGGGCTTCTACATGAATATCGGAAGCTCTCTGTCTGGCCGCCTGCTCAATCATGGAGCGAACCAGCTTAACGATCGGAGAATCCTCAAGAGCACTGTCGTCTTCCTCCCGCTTCTCCTCCTCCGCCTTCTTACGTTCTGCGGCGTACTTATTCGCAGCCTCCAGCGTCTCGTTATTGCCATAGTAACGATCCAGTGTCACCATGATCTCCCGAGGAAGCGCCAATACCGGTTCAGACTGCAGTCCCGTCGCCATAGCAAAGTCATCGACAGCAGCCAGATCCATCGGATCCGCCATTGCCAGCTCTACCACACCGGGATTTCCATTGTAAAATCCGACCGGAACCATCCGGTCCTTTCTCAGAAGCGTCGCATTCAGAAGCTTCAGCAGTTCCTCCGGAATCTGTACTCCAATTAAGGAAACTGCCTGAATCCCCAACTGCTTGGACAGTGTCGACATGATATCTACATCGGAGACTGCCCCGCTCTCTACCAACGTCTCTCCAAGGCGCTTGCCAGACTCCTTCGATACCTTCAGCGCCTTGTCAAGCTGTTCTCCTGTAATCAGCCCCTCTTCGATCAGCATATCTCCGAGACGCTTCTTCGTCTTGCCTAGCGCCATATTTTATCCCCCTTAGATTTGGACGTTGTCCTTCTCTTTTTACATGTATGATACCATTCTTTTACGTAAAATGCAAGAAGGCTTTCGTCATTTTAGACTAATATTTTTTCGAATTATGCACTTTTTTGTAAAAAACGTCTCATATAGTCAATTTGACACACCCAAAGGTGTGTCAAAAGTCACATATTTTATCGTCGGATACATCCAATCGCCATCTCATACTGTGCAACATGACGTAATCTTGTCAGTTCCTTCGGATAACGGATCAAACCGTGATTATCATAAGGGTCGTTAAAATAATAGCCGGCCTCATCATAACCCACCAGAAGCATGCAGTGCTCATTGGAAATCCAGGTAAAGGTCTCCCCGGTATCCAACAGCCTCCACTTCGGTCCAATGATTTCTTTTTTCATATTGATGCAGGCCCAGAAAGGAACCGGCATTCCCTGATCGATGTATTTATGAAGAAGCTCCTGGATGGGTGCCCCGGTCTCATCAATAAAAGCATACTGATCCCCGGCCGCCTTTTCCAATGCTGCCTTTAGAACCGGCGCATAGCAGCCGAAGGAATCCTCATCGTAGGGACTTCCGCAGAAGCTCACCTGCGGATCCGGCCCATACAGAACACCATCCCGAACCTCCATCGCCCGACAGTCCAGATAGCGTTCAATAAAGGTATCGACATCCATCTCATAGCCGAGATAGCGCAGAAGCATCACCGCTGTGACGCTCTCACAGCCGGTGGGATACTTCAGGCTCTGGTCAATATAAGGAACCTTCAGGATTTTCACGCCTTCTCACTCCTTCGTTCTCCCAGCTTCTTGATCGCAAGAAGTGCAATCACCAGCAGGAGAAAGCTTGCGCCAAATGCCACCCACCAGAGTTTCACGATTCCGGCAATCAGATAACCAATGATACAGATCACGGCAACCACCGCCACATACTGCATCTGTGTCGTCACGTGATTGATATGGTTGCTCTGGGCTCCCGCCGAGGACATTACGGTGGTGTCTGAGATCGGCGACACATGATCCCCGCACACGGCTCCTGCAAGCACTGCCGATACCGAGATAATCATCATCTCCAGCTGTCCGGCATCCGGGAACATGGCAATCGCAATGGGAACAAGGATTGCAAAGGTTCCCCAGCTTGTTCCTGTGGAGAACGCGAGAAATGCCGCAATCACAAACAGAATCGCCGGTAGAACCACACTTGCGGTGGCATCCGCACCTACAATAGTCTTCACAAAAGTTCCAATCTCCAGCGCATCGCCCATTCCTTTCAGGGTCCATGCAAAGATCAGGATTGCGATTGCCGGGATCATCAGCTTAAAGCCATCCACAAAGCTGTCCATAAAGCCCTTAAAGGTAACCACCCTGCGGGGCAGATAGAGAAGCAGCATCACAAATACCGTCACCAGCGTGGCAAAGATCAGACTGGTCTCCGCATCACAGCCGGCAAAGGCCTCGATCACATTCGTGGCGCCTCCCAGAAACCCTGTATAAATCATCGCACCGATAGCAGAGAAAATCAGCACCGCAACCGGAAGTACCAGATCGATCACTTTCCCCTTCGAAGAAATCTCCTCTTCCTTCACCTGCTCAAACTCCCCTGCACCGGAAGTAAAGAGGTCTCCCTTTGCAGCATTGTCCTCATGCTTTTTCATCAAACCGAAATCCACATTAAAAAGGATCACCAAAAGTACCATGGCAATGGTCAAAAGTGCATACAGATTGTAGGGAATCGTCCGAAGAAACAACTGAAAGCCTGTAATGCCGGCATCCTCCGGCACATAGGAGTTCACGGCCGCAGCCCAGCTGGAGATCGGTGCGATAATGCAGATAGGTGCTGCTGTCGCATCGATGATGTAGGCCAGCTTCGCCCGGGAAACCTTATAGCGGTCTGTGACCGGACGCATGACAGAACCCACGGTCAGACAATTAAAATAATCATCCACGAAAATCAGCATACCAAGACCGGTAGTAGCCAGCATGGCACTCTTCTTCGTCTTGATTTTCTTCCCCGCCCACTTGCCGTAGGCCGCAGAACCGCCGGATTTCGACATCAGGACAATGATCATACCCAGCAGTACATCAAAAATCAGGATGTTCAGATTCATGCTGTCCTTCATAATCGTAAACAGCGACGTAAACGCGTTCCACGGATGGAATCCCGCATACAGAAGTGCACCTGCCGCAACTCCGATAAACAGCGAGCTGTACACCTCCTTCGTAACCAGTGCCAGCACGATTGCAAGCAGTGGCGGCACCAGGGACCACCAGGTCCCGATAAACATTGATGGATCCATTTTTGTTCCCCTTTCTTTTGTCTATATAGGATCATTATAACAGATATCCCCTTTAAATTGTAAATATTTTTCAAAAAGTACTTGCAATTCGAAAAATTCTATGATAAAGTAATACACGGTTCGTTGGTCAAGCGGTTAAGACGCCGCCCTCTCACGGCGGAAACACGGGTTCGATTCCCGTACGGACTGCTCTGTTAATTTCATAACAGCCCAACCCACAAGGTATCTTCCCAGGAAGATATCTTTTTTATTGTAATGAAGAGGGTGGCTCATAGCAAGCCACCCTGACAGAGTATCTTTAGTCCGCATACCCATTCGGGTTATTCTTCTGCCATCTCCAGGAATCCTCGCACATTTCCCGTATTCCATACTTTGCTTTCCACCCCAGTTCCCGCTCTGCCTTCCCCGGATCACAGTAGCAGGTGGCAATATCGCCTGCCCGGCGCGGTTTCATGACATAAGGGATCTTTATGCCGGTCGCCGCCTCAAAATTCTTCACAATGTCTAGCACACTATAGCCCTGACCGGTTCCGAGGTTGTAGATACAAAGTCCTGCATTCTCTTCGATTTTTTTCAAAGCGCTGACATGCCCACTGGCCAGATCCATCACATGAATGTAGTCACGAACCCCCGTTCCATCCGGCGTATCATAATCATTGCCAAAGACCCCAAGTTCCTTCAGCTTACCCACTGCCACCTGCGTAATATATGGCATCAGGTTGTTAGGAATTCCATTGGGATTCTCCCCCATCGTTCCACTTGGGTGTGCCCCGATTGGATTAAAATACCGTAGAAGAATCATATTCCATTCATGATCCGCCTTATAAAGATCCATCAGAATCTGCTCCAGCATAGACTTTGTCCAACCGTAAGGGTTGGTACATTGTCCCTTCGGGCACTCCTCCGTGATTGGAATCTCCGCCGGATCTCCATAGACGGTGGCCGAGGATGAGAAAATCATATTCTTACATCCATGCTGCCGCATCACATCCACCAGCGTCAATGTCCCGGAAATATTGTTATTGTAATACTCCCATGGCTTATAGACAGATTCTCCCACTGCCTTCAATCCCGCGAAATGGATACAGCTGTCGATGGTACACTCACTAAAAATCTTCTCCAAAAGCGGTCTGTCCAAAATGTCTCCTTTATAAAAGGTAACCTTCTTACCTGTCAATGCCTCCACCCGCTCCAGAGACTTCTCAGAGGAATTGCATAAATTATCTAAGACTACCACCTCATAGCCTGCATTCAAAAGTTCCACGCAGGTATGACTTCCTATATATCCGGCTCCACCTGTTACCAATATCGTCATTTGTTTCACTCCTATCCTACTAATTTAATATTCTTATCAGATTCATTTTAACCCAATTCATCCCCCTTGCATAGTTCTATTTATACGATCAGTACCTTTTTCCCCTCAAATGCAAAGCCATACTTATGAATATGTCCTGCCGGTATGCCTCTGGCGGTCAAAGCAGACGCATACTTTTTCTCCTCAATTTGGCAAAGAGCCGCCTGCGCCGTATCCTCCAGTGCATGCTCCTCCTCCGGATCATGCACCTTGAATTCCAGGATAAAGGCCTCATCCTTTAGGATATCCTTCGGTTCGATCACCACATCATACCGTCCGAATCCGCTCTCTTTATTGGAATTGACCACATACCGGTCCTGCAGATCTACGATCAGTCCCAGAACAAAACCGTGGTAAAACCGCTCCGGTTCCTGCGCAGAGGGATTTTGTCCCGTATCAAAATAGCTAAAGGTCTGCAATGCCACCTGATTCATATATGCGTTCATTTCTTTTCTGTTACCGGAAAGCAATGCTTTTACAAAATCGTTGTAACTCTTTCCCGCTTTACCAAACCATCCACGGACAATATCGTAAAACATATCCCGCACTTCATCATTTGTGAAGCTTAAGTCATAGATGGGTCTCCTGCCTGCTATTTTTTCTCCACGATGAAGAACTTTCAAATAGCCGCTGGCAAGAAGCAGGCTCCAAATGGCATCCTCATGATCATCAAGCTGGTCATAAATGATCTGTTCATCGATCGGACAGTGAATGACCTCCCCCTTCAGAAGGGCCTCAAACGTCCCCTTGACGCTCTCATCTCCCTCCCGGATCAGCTTGCCTACCAGACTGTTGCTGCTGGTATTCGCCCAATACGCCTCGATTCTTCCGGTATCCAGGAAATTTAAAATGGACCACGGGTTATAAATGTCTTTCTGCTTTCCAAAAATAAAGCCATCGTACCAGCGCTTGATTTCGTCCTTTCTACTGCTGTATCCATACATATCCAGAGCGGTAAAAACCTCTTCTTCCGTAAAGCCAAAGGCTGTTTCGTATTCATCCGATGTCGTGGTTATCACTTTCAGATTATTCAAATCCGAAAATACCGATTCTCTGCTCACTCTTGTGATTCCGGTCATCATGCCACGTTCCATATAGGGATTCGTCTTAAAGGTTGAATTGAAGAGGCTTCTCGTAAGTCCGGCTAATTCATCCCAATAACCATCTATATACGATTCTTGCATAGGTGTATCATACTCATCCAAAAGGATAATCACCTTTTTCCCATAATAGCGATACAAGAAATCGGACAGCTGGTATAACGCGGAAGAAGCAACAGCATCACTCATGTCCATGCTTACACGGTCAAAATATTCTTTGTCTTTCTCCGTAAGCACCTCACTGTCTCTTAAAAATGAATATTTGTTATATAAATTAGTTATGATTTCTAAAATTTTAGTCCTTGCAAGTGGATAGCTCTTTTCTTTGATTCTTGCAAACGATAAAAAGATGACCGGATAACTTCCCTGAAGCTGCCGGTACCTCTTGTCCTCCCAAACAGAAAGTCCCTGAAACAGATCCTCTCTGCCTGAATACTCTATGGAGAAAAAAGTCTCAAGCATACGCATATTCAGTGTTTTTCCGAAGCGCCTCGGCCGTGTGATCAGCGTGACACTATCCCCGCTGTCCCACCACTCACGAATAAAATCTGTTTTATCTATATAAAAATAATCTTTTTCCCTAAGATCTGCAAAATCCTGGATTCCGATTGCAACTCTTTTGGCCATAATGCTTCCTCCGTCCATGAACCCTCATCCATGAAAACATATGATTGCTATACTTCAGTATAGCGGATTTGGCAGAAAAATACAACAATTTCAAACGATGCACATATCACATATAACATACATATTATGTAACTGTTCAGCCCACGCCTCATACATTTCAAAACCGGACTCATTTCCTAAATTGGACATATGGGAAAAAATATGTTTCTCTGATTTGCATGGGATTCTAAATAGATACCATATAACATAAAAATTCCCGGACAAAATTGTCCGGGAGTATTAATTCATGTGCGTAGGCAATTCCCCCTTCGGGGAAATTACATGTTTAGGCAATTTTCTTTCAGAAAATTACATATTAAGCAAGGGCGCTCTTTGCAACTTCTACAAGCTTTGCAAAGCCCTCTGCATCGGTTACTGCCATATCTGCAAGGACCTTACGGTTCAGATCAGCACCGGCGAGCTTTAAGCCGTGCATAAACTGGCTGTAGGAAAGTCCGTTCAGACGTGCTGCAGCATTGATACGTGCGATCCAAAGCTGACGGAACTGTCTCTTTCTCTCCTTACGTCCTGCATAAGAACTTGTTAAGGCTCTCATAACGGACTGCTTTGCTACTCTGTACTGCTTGGATCTTGCTCCTCTGTAGCCCTTTGCTAACTTTAAGGTTCTATTGTGTCTTTTCTTGGCGCCTAATCCGCCTTTTACTCTTGCCATTTCTTATATCCTCCTTTTATTGAACACCGGCCATTTACAGATTGCCTTCAGCGAAGGGCCGACGCTGCATGTCAGGTTTTCAATGAAAACATGACGCATTAACATTCTTAGATGTATGGTAAAATCTTCTTCATATTCTTAACATTGGTCTGATCGGTCATGGCCGGTTTTCTTAAGTTTCTCTTGGTCTTTGCAGACTTCTTGGTTAAGATGTGTCTCTTGTAAGCCTTATTTCTCTTTAACTTTCCGGTTCCTGTAACTTTGAAACGTTTTGCAGCCGCTCTGCTTGTCTTCATTTTTGGCATTTTAATTTCCTCCTTAATTCTATGATCTTTTCTCTGCCAGCACCATGCCAATGCTTCTGCCTTCGACCTTCGGTGCCTTCTCCACTACTGCCACATCGGAGAGATTCTCAGCGATATCGTCCAAAATATGCTTGCTGCTGTTCATGTGTGCCATCTCACGACCCCGGAAACGCAGTGTAATCTTCACCTTATTTCCCTTAGATAAGAACTTTCTTGCAGCATTCATCTTCGTATTCAAATCATTCGTATCAATGTTCGGTGAAAGCCGAATTTCCTTGACCTCTACGATCTTCTGCTTCTTTCTGGCGTCCTTCTCCTTACGAGCCAGCTCGTAACGGTACTTGCCATAATCAATCACCTTACATACAGGCGG
>CAMFDG010000015.1 GCA_945949045.1 uncultured Lachnospiraceae bacterium | reverse complement strand
GCAAATGGACCGACGCTGCATGTCAGGTTTTCATAGAAAACCTGACACAATCCTCATTTAACAATCAAAAAGTATGACTAATCTGTTTCTTTGATTTACATGGGGTTCTGAATAGATACTATTATATATTATTTTTCCAAAATTGGATACTCTTTCCGCCTACATATAAAAAACTTTCCACATTGATTTTCACGTGCCCACTTTAAATGTGACAGGTTTTCATGGAATTGTTCCGCTATCCATCCCCGGAGAATTCTGACCGGCAGGCAGGGCCACGGGAGAATCAGTGTGGGAAGTTAAAATAAAAAAAATATAAAAATATGCTTTACCTCTTTTCAAAAAGCAGGTTTCGTGTTAAGATAACGAACGTAGTAATCAATACTACTTGTAATGGATGAAAAAAACCTTTGATAGAGTAATCAGAACATAGTTCCCGGAGGCAAATTCTGCATGGGCTGATGTTCTAAGAGAGAGGATTCAATATGTATAAAATTGTAATTGACAGTTGTGGAGAGCTTTCAGAAGAATTAAAAATGGATGGTCATTACTGCAATGTACCGCTGGAACTTGAGATAGACGGCTATCGAATCGTGGATGATGAGACATTTAACCAGCAGGATTTCCTTCAGAGGGTGAAGAACGGTGTCCATAGTCCCAAGTCCTCCTGCCCATCCCCGGAATGTTATATGAGTGCCTATGAAGGAGAGGCGGACCATGTTTATGTGGTAACCCTTTCCGGAAAGCTGAGTGGATCCTATAACAGTGCGGTATTGGCAGCACAGCTTTTTGAGGAAGAGCATGGAGAGGAGAAGAAGATCCATGTGTTTAATTCCAGGTCGGCCTCGATCGGGGAGACAATTATTGGAATGAAGATCCAGGAACTGGAGGAAGCGGGAGAGAGTTTTGAGAAGGTGGTGGAGGATGTGGAAACCTATATTGGTTCCATGAATACCTTCTTTGTGCTGGAAACTATGGAGACTTTGAGAAAAGCCGGCCGGTTAAGCAATCTGAAGTCGCTGGTTGCCAATACCTTTAATATCAAGCCTGTGATGGGCTCTACCAAGGAGGGAACCATCCAGCAGCTGGGAGCAGCCCGGGGCATGAAGAAGGCTTTGATCAAAATGGTGGAGGACATGGTGAAGGTTACCAAAAACTGCGAGAATCGTGTCCTTGCAATTTCCTACTGTAATTGTCCGGAGCGGGCGCAGTTTGTCAAGGAAACTGTGCAGAAGTTTGCCAAGTTCAAGAAAATTGTGGTGGTGAATACCGCAGGGGTATCTACCATGTATGCCAACGATGGAGGCGTGATACTTGCTGTCTAGTTACAAAACAGGCTTGCAAGGAAATATAGATAGAAGTAAAATAGCGGGGAGGGACATAGGTCTCTCCCCATTTGTATGATTGGCTCCAATAAGAGCTTCGCAATATTCGATAGACGAAAGTGAAAAGTATGCATAATTACAGCTACGAACAGGTAAAAGAACAAATTGAAAATACACGCCGTTTCGGAAACCTTCCAGGAGTGGAGGTGACGAGAAAGATGCTTTCCCTGCTGGGAGAACCACAGAAGAGTCTGCCTTTTATCCATGTGGCTGGCACCAATGGAAAGGGCTCGACCTGTGCCTTTCTGGCCAGTATCCTGACGGAGGCCGGACTGAGGGTGGGCTTGTTTACCTCCCCGCATCTGATGGTATTTGAGGAGCGGATCGTGGTGGGAAGTCAGATGATTTCCAGAGAGGATGTTACAAGATTGGGAAATATGCTGCTGTCGGTTGATTTTGGGCTGGCTCCTACTATGTTTGATTACTGTCTGGTGATGGCCATTTTATATTTCCGGGAACAGCACTGTGATGTGGCTGTGATCGAGACGGGACTCGGCGGAAGACTGGATTCCACGAATGCGTTGGGGAAACCGGTGGTTGCAGTGATTAACCGGATCGGGTTCGATCATATGGCAGTGCTGGGGAACACACTGGAGGAGATTGCGGAGGAAAAAGCCGGAATATTAAAGCCGGGGGTACGGGCGATTTATGCACCCCAGGAGAAAGAGGCACTTGCGGTTTTGAAGCGATACGGAGACGGAGAACTGGTGAGCAGAGAGGATATGGCTGCAGTCAGCAGGATGAAGCCGGGGCTTTTGGGCAGCTATCAGCTGGAGAATGCTGCGGCAGCCATGCTGGCGGCCAGAAGTTTCTGGGAGGTGGAAAGGAGTCGCATATCCTCCGTCGGGGTCGTACCCAAGGGGGCCTTTGAGCAGGCCATCCAGAGAGGAATCCATAAAGCCGTCTGGCCGGGAAGAATGGAGATTCTGAATGAGCAGCCGTTTTTGATGGTGGATGGCGCCCACAACAGCAATGGAATCCATGCGTTAAAGGAAAGCCTGATGCAGCTGTATCCCGGCGAAAAATTCCGCTTCTTTATGGGGGTTATGGCGGATAAGGATTACGAACATATGGTAGAGGAATTGCTTTCTCTGGCTTCTGATTTTGTCACGGTGACACCGGAATCGGCTCGTGCACTGCAGGGGGAGGCGCTGGCGGAGCGTATTCGGGAAAAAGGCGTGCGGGCGAAAAGCCTTGCACATATTTCCGATATTCCGAAGACACTTTCCAAAAAGAATAAGAATATTGCGTTAGGTTCTCTTTACTTTATCGGTGAGCTTCGCGCTTTGTGGAAGGAGAAACCGCTGTAATGGGAATCTTATGGCAGAAGTGTACCGATCGTACGGGGAAGGAGTATATGGAAATTACCGGCTTTGAGGGAAGAATACGCTGTCTTTCGGTCCCCCGGGAGATTGAGGAAATTCCGGTGCGAAGTGTCGGCAAAAATGCTTTTTCCGGGCGGGAGGATCTGGAAGCGGTAATACTTCCGGAGACAATCGATACCCTTGGCAGATATGCCTTTTACAATTGCCGGAATTTGAGAACGCTGTCACTTTATGATGGGGTAGAGGATTATTATGACGGCGTAATCAAACAGTGCGAGAGCCTGTCGGAAA
The DNA here is from genome assembly GCA_945949045.1 of uncultured Lachnospiraceae bacterium. GTDB lineage: Bacteria > Bacillota > Clostridia > Lachnospirales > Lachnospiraceae > Roseburia. The sequence continues at coordinate 41,511 of CAMFDG010000015.1, read as the reverse complement.
TCACTCTTTTCCAGGAGAGGGGAAGCTGCTCGGTCATGAAGGAGCTTCTGGCGGACAACGACCGGATGCTTCATTTCGTGTTGGAGCCCATGGGGCTGCATCTGACTTTTCCGGCCTACGTCTATCAGTTTGTGGAGGATGTGGAGGCCAGGGTGCTGCACCACAAGATCGAGGGAAGCGGTTATCCCTACCGGGAATGTGTTACAAGAAGAGGCGTGGATCTGTTAAACTATGACAGGTTGTTTTCCCATGTGGTCACCGATGATTATCACGCGGCAGTGGAAATTGCCCTGGGACGTCTGATGTATCCGGTGGAGCTGGAGCAAAATGCAAAGGAAATCTATGGGCAGTATCTGGAGCAGAATGCGGATGTGGTTTTAGGGGAACTGGTTCCGGCGGGAAGGCTGGAGGAAATTCGTTTTCTGTGTGACACTCTCCGGATTCCCAGACAGTCTCTTGCACCGGCGCTTGAGCTGACGGTGAAGGAACAAAAGCCGCAGATTACGGCGGTTCTGATGGAATATCAGAGGAAACATTTTGAGAGTAAAAAGAAGGGAAATACCCTGTCACTTGAGGATTGGTAAATGATGAAAACCAGAGTGGAACTGGAGGAAACCGGGAAAAAGATCTTAAAAATGGTACAGACGGAGCTGTATCTTTCCATGCGCTTTATGGGACCGGCACTGGGAAGTCTGGATTTTCAGATGGATTTGTCCACCAGACAGGTGGGAACAGATGCCGTATCCATCCGTTTTAATCCCTCGTTTTTAATGCAGTCCTATTTAGAGCGTCCGGAGCTTTTGAATCGGACCTATATGCATATGCTGATGCACTGTCTGTTCCGTCATATGTTTTCTGCAAAGGAGCATGAGGACGGGGAACTTTGGGATCTCTGCTGTGATATTGCAGCGGAGTCGGTGGTGGATTCTATGGATTATCCCACAATTCTTAAGGTGACCTCGGATTTCAGACAGCAGTGGTACGAGAAGCTGGAAAGGGAAGTCAGGGTTCTGACGGCGGAAAGGCTGTACAATTATTTTAAGACCCGCAAGAGAGATCCCTATCTGGAGGAATCCTTAAGTCAGGAGTTTTCTCTTTGCGACCACAGCTTCTGGGAGCGGATGAATAAGCCGGATGAGAATGACCCGGATTCCCCCTCACCGTCCGCTGACACGCAGGAGGAACAAGAGAACGGTGAGGCAAAGGAGCAGAAAAAGGATGCGGTGCCCTTCGGTGCGACGGATCCTAAAGAGGATGAGTGGAAGGAACATGCCAAAAGGATCCAGAGTGATATGGAAACCTATGGGAAGGATGCGGCGGAGGATGCGGGAAATCTGCTTTGGATGTTAACGCTTCAAAACCGTGTGCGGAAAAGTTACCGGGAATTTCTGAAAAAATTTGCAGTGGTCCGGGAGGAAGTGTCCATTGACATGGATTCCTTTGACTACGGATTTTACCTGTATGGTCTGAACCTGTACGGCAATATGCCCCTCATTGAGGAAAATGAATACCGGGAGGCCAGGCGCATCGAGGAGCTGGTGATTGCCATTGACACCTCGGCCTCCTGCAAGGACAAGCTGGTACAGCAGTTTATCAATGAGACCGGCGCAATTCTGAAGAATCAGGAAAGCTTTTTCCACCGGGTCCATATCCGGATTCTGGAATGTGACAATCAGGTTCAGAAGGATATCAGGATTACGAATCTGGACGAATTGGGAAAGTATGCAGATCATTTCCAGGTGCAGGGAGGTTACGGCACGGATTTCCGGCCGGTGTTTTCCTATGTGGAGGAGCTCAGAAAAAAAGGAGAGCTGCGAAATCTCAAGGGACTCATGTATTTTACGGATGGATTTGGCACCTATCCCAAGAAGCCTGCAGACTATGATACCGTATTCGTTTTTTACGGGGACGGGGAAAAAGAAGAAGAAAAGGTACCGGATTGGGCGCTTAAGCTGTATCTGGATGAAAGGAAGGAACCATGAATATCAAAGAGGCAAAGCAGGAGATCATAAATACCGTGCACGCTTATCTGGAAAAGGATGAAAACGGAGAGTACGTGATTCCGGTGGAGCGCCAGAGACCGGTGCTGCTCATTGGACCGCCGGGAATCGGTAAGACCGCTGTTATGGAGCAGGCTGCGATGGAGTGCGGGATCAATCTGGTGTCCTACACCATTACGCATCATACCAGACAGAGTGCCATCGGCCTGCCCTTTATCGAAAAGAAGAATTTTGGGGGAGAAGAGGTTTCGGTCACGGAATACACCATGAGTGAAATTATTGCGGCCATCTACGAGCGGATTGAACAGACAGGAATCAAAGAGGGGATTCTGTTTCTGGATGAGATCAATTGCGTATCTGAGACGCTGGCACCTACTATGCTGCAGTTCCTGCAGTATAAGACCTTTGGCAATCACAGAATTCCGGAGGGCTTTGTGATCGTCACTGCGGGAAATCCGCCGGAGTACAATAAGTCAGTCCGGGATTTTGATATCGTAACCTACGACAGAGTCAAGCGGATCTATGTGGAGGAGGACTTTGCGGTCTGGAAGGAATATGCCTACCGGATGCGGATCCACGGATGTATTCTGTCCTATCTGGAGATTAAAAAGGAAAACTTCTATTCCGTGGTGTCGGATCTGGAGGGAAAGCGGTTTGTGACTGCCAGAGGCTGGGAGGATCTCTCCCAGATCATGAAGGTCTATGAGAAGCTGGGGCTTCCCATAAGTTATGATTTTGTGGTGCAGTACCTGCAGGATGAAGAAATCGCAAGGGATTTTGCCAATTACTATGAGCTCTATAATAAATACAACCGGATCTACCGGATTCCGGAGATCCTGGAGGGAGAGATCCCGGAAAACACATTGGAAATGCAGCAGGCTCCTTTTGATGAAAAGCTGAGTCTCATCGGACTGCTTCTCGACCGTCTGGGACAGGAATTTGCCGCATATGTGCGGGAGAGGGACATTCAGAGCGAGCTTTTGGAACAGCTTCGGTTTCTCCGGGGGGACTTAAAGGAGCAGAAGGGAACAGCTTCGGCAGTTTTGGACCGGCAGCTGCAGGCCTATACAAAAATGGCAGAGCACCGGAAAAAGGCAGGACTTCTCACCAGAGAGGAAGAAAAAACAAAGCAGGCGGTAAAGCAGGTTTTGCAGGATTTTGAGGAGCTTCTTGCAGCGCAGGGGAGCGGCAGCGCGAAGGAGGAGTTTCTTCTGTTAAAGAACCGGTTTGATGAGAGGGAAGAGGAGCGGCAGCATCGGATTGCAGAGACAGGAAGGCATCTGTCCAACGCGTTTTCCTTTTTGACGAGAGTTTACGGGGAGGGACAGGAAATGGTCATTTTTCTCACGGAGCTTTCCGCGGGATATTACAGCCTGGAATTTGTCAGCGAATGTGGCAATGAGGAGTATTACAAATACAACCGCATGCTTTTATTAAAGGATCGGAAGCAGGAACTGCGGGAGGAGATACAGAGGCTTCAGTTATAGTACTCATGAATTTTTGCAATAGCAAAATTGCATGGGACTATGGACAAATGGAAAAGATTGTACTAAAATGATTGCAATTGATAGAATAACCGGTGTTCCATAACAAACAGTTATAGACTGGCGGTCTCGTATAGAAATGGAGGAGAATAGAAATGGAGAAAAAGAATCTTGATTGGGAGCATCTTAGCTTTGCTTATATGCCTACCGATTATCGCTACGTATCAAACTATAAGGACGGCAAGTGGGATGACGGAGCCCTGATTACGGATCCGAATGTGACACTCAATGAGTGTGCCGGTGTTTTTCAGTACTCCCAGTCCTGCTTTGAGGGACTTAAGGCATATACGACAGAGGACGGACAGATTGTCTGCTTCCGCCCGGATTTAAATGCACAGAGAATGAAGGATTCCTGCGAGAGACTTGAGATGCCGGTATTCCCGGAGGATCGTTTTATTGATGCTGTGGAGCAGGTGGTTAAGGCAAACGCGGCATGGGTACCGCCTTTTGGCTCCGGTGCAACCCTTTATATCCGTCCATACATGATCGGAACCAATTCCGTCATCGGTGTTAAGCCGGCAGATGAGTACCAGTTCCGTATCTTTGTTACTCCTGTAGGGCCATACTTTAAGGGTGGCGCAAAGCCAATTACGATCCGGGTATCCGATTATGACCGTGCGGCACCTCACGGAACCGGACATATCAAGGCTGGCCTGAATTATGCAATGAGCCTTCATGCAATTGTTGATGCTCATCAGCAGGGCTATGATGAGAATATGTATCTGGATCCGGCTTCAAGAACATACGTTGAGGAGACCGGTGGTGCAAACTTCATCTTTATCACGAAGGATGGCAGGTTCGTAACTCCGAAGTCTGACAGTATTCTTCCTTCTATCACCAGAAGATCTCTGATGGTAGTTGCCGAGAAGTATCTGGGACTTACCGTTGAGCACAGACCGGTGAAATTCGAGGAGGTTAAGGATTTCGCAGAGTGTGGTCTCTGTGGTACCGCAGCAGTGATCTCACCGGTTGGCAAGATCAATGACCATGGCAGGGAAATCTGCTTCCCCAGCGGTATGGATGAGATGGGACCGGTTACCAGGAAGTTATATGATACCCTGACCGGTATTCAGATGGGTGAAATTGAAGGACCGGAGGGCTGGGTACATAAGATTATGTAATTCCCCTCAGGCAGGAATAGGATGGATAAGCTGTCATAGCACGAAAGTTTCCGTGCTGTGGCAGCTTTTTCTGGTGTGGACAAAAGTATGAAAATCAATTAAAATGAGATAAGGATGAAAAGAACTTTTGGTAAATAAGAAGAGGTGCCGAATGACGGATTCTTTTTTGGGGCGTTTTATGGATCCATCGCTTGGTGGAGAACAGGAAACAACGGAGACAATTGACGTATCGATGCTGCAGAGCCTGCAGGATCTGTTTTGTCGTGCCAATCAACTCTATCTGGTGTGTTGTGAGAAAACCAGGGGAATGCTTACCAGGGTATACGGGACGGAGGAGGAGTTAGAGGAACTGAAGCTTCTGGTTCCCGAAGAGGACTGTAAGCTTTTGGTGGAGCGCATGGAGCACGATCTGGTAGAGACAATGATCGAGCAGCCACTGCCGGGCAGGGGGGTCCGGCTCTGTGCGGTTTTGGCAAAGGCCACGGAGCAGACCAGGCTGGTCTGGCTGGTTATTGGTGTTATCAGGGAAGAGCAGGAGGCACAAAACGGACTTGATCATCTGATGGACACCACAAAAGAGCATTTCTATGATGCGGTAGAGCTTCTGTCTCACATCTGTGACTGGCTGTTCCAAAGCAGAGCACAGGAGAGAAAAGCCCAGACAGCCGTTAAAGAAATTTCAGCCTCCAGGCAGAATCTTGAGAGAGAACTGAAGCGCTCTCATGCCATGCAGGAGGTGCTTCGCATGTTGGAATCTGATTGTGGCTTTGCCCGTCTTTCTTCGGAGATCATACGGCTGACCTGTGAGAGCCTCTCGATAGATGGGGGAAGTCTGCTCCGGGAAAATGTGGACGATGGCACCGTGGATCTGATCTGTGAGCATGTGCGGGATCGGAAATATTCTGCGCTTTCAAAAATCCAGCATCTGGATAAAACAGAGCTTCCTTTTTTTACGGGACGAACCTATATGATTTCCTCGGATTCACCGATTCCCGAGGCTTTCCGGCATTATTTTAAAGAACATCATTTGTCTGCTGCATCCTTTCAGCCCCTGGAGGTGAACGGCAAGGTCATGATGTATCTCTGTTTTTTCGAAAACGGAAAAACACGAAGCTGGGAGACCGGCGATGTTCGGTTTATCGGGGATGTGAGACGGGTCATTCAAAGCGAATTGGGAAGGCGGATCGCCAAAAATTCTCTTGCCAGTTCCTATGTTTCTTTGGAGGCGATTCTGGAGAATACCGGCTGTGGCATTTATGTTGCAGATTATCATACAAGGCAGATCCTTTATATGAATGAAAAGTTCAAGGAACTGTTTTCCCGTACCATTGCAGCGGGTAAGATCACAGAGCTGGTGTTCGAGGAAAAAGAGACGGAGCGGATGACTTACTGTGAGGAGAGGTACTCCGTGGAGGAGGATCGTTGGCTGGATGTTCGCAAAAACCAGATTGACTGGGTGGATGGGCATAAAGTCAGTCTGTGTACCTTCTTTGACATTACAGATAAGAAGGTGTACCAGAAGGAAATTGTAAAGAAGGCCAACAATGATTTTCTGACGGGACTTTTAAACCGGATGCGCTGTGAGCTGGATCTGGGCAAATTTATTGACAAGGCGAAGCTGGAGGACACCCAGGGGGCGTTATTGTATCTGGACCTGGACGATTTCAAACACATCAATGAGGGGCTGGGACATCAGTACGGGGACGTGCTGCTGAAGGCAATTTCCCACAGCATCAGTCATGTGGAGGGCGTGGAGAACACCTGTTACCGCACCGGGGGAGATGAATTCTGTGTTATTGTACCGGATACTATGTATCGGGAGCTGGAGCGGATCGTGGCAGATATTTCTTCGGTTTTTACAAAGCCCTGGTTTTTGAAGGGGGAGGATTATTACTGTACCATGAGTATGGGAATCGTCTGTTTTCCCTCCGACGGGGACACGGTGGAAGATCTGATCCGGAAGGCGGACATTGCCCTTTTGTCGGCGAAGAAGCGTGGGAAAAACAGAATCGAATACTATTCCGCAAAGGACGGGGCCAGTGCATACCGCAGACTGGATCTGGAGAAAAACATGCGCTACGCGGCCATGGATTCCTGTAAGGAATTTGAGGTATACTATCAGCCGATTATGGATGCCACGGGGGAGGAGATGCGCTGCTGCGGAGCGGAGGCATTGGTGCGGTGGAATTCTGCTGCCCTGGGATTTATCCGGCCGGACGATTTTATCCCGTTAGCCGAGTATCTGGGACTGATCAATCCCATTGGTGAATATGTGCTTCGGAATGCAGCTGCCCGATGCCGCTACTGGAATGACATGGGAATGGATTTTAAGGTGAACGTGAACCTTTCCGTTGTGCAGCTCTTACAGAATGATATTGTTAAGAAGATTGCCGGTATTGTGAAGGAGACTAAAATCAATCCACAGAATCTGACCTTAGAGGTGACAGAAAGTCTGGCCGTCAATGATATGGACCGGATGAAGACCATATTGAGCAGAATCAAGGCCCTGGGCGTGAAGGTGGCGCTGGATGATTTCGGAACCGGCTATTCCTCTTTAAACCATATTCGCCAGATGCCTCTGGACGTCATCAAGATCGACCGTTGTTTTATTGAGCATCTGGGAGAGGATGACTTTTCTGATGCCTTTGTCAAGATGGTGGCAAAGCTGGCCAGAACCATCGGTGTGAAAATCTGTGTAGAAGGCGTGGAGACGAGAAGACAGCGGGATCTTGTAAAGAAAATGAAAATCAGCATGATGCAGGGATATCTGTTCGGAAAGCCCATGAAGCTGGAGGAGTTTGAAGAGGAATTTCTCCGGTGATCAGAAAAGTACTTTAGAAATTTCTAGTCCGAAATTTGACATTTTGGGCGTGGAAAGAAATAATATGTTAATTGCATCCCGTGAAATGATGAAACTGTGGGCAGAGAAAGTATACTTTTCTTTCATATGCTCACTCATGTTTTTAAAAGGAGGTGTTCACTGAGGAAAGATTTGTACCTGGTAGAAAAATGTATAAAAAACAGGAAGCCTTGTAAATCAAGGCTTCCCGCTTAATGCGATGCAGGAGATGGGACTTGAAGGTCAAGCCGTCTCTGAAAGTACTGAAAAAAGGAGGGTTTCGGCACATCGTTTGGGGTGTAACCCAGTTTGTAACCTAAACATCATCTTGTACGATAATTGCATTGGTGTTGCACAATGGTCTCAATGTTACTATAATACAGGTAGAGAAAAACTATGAGGAGGAAACAAGAGTATGAAGAAAGGTACAACAAAGAAAATCATAGGTTTATTCCTTATATTGTTGGTGGTAATAGGAATATCAGTAATAGCAGTACCTAACATAATCAATACATCGAAACAACAGAAAGAGCAGGTCAGCACTGAAACAACAGAAACAGAGGAAGTACAAGAGCAGGTCAGCACTGAAATAACTGAAACAACAGAAACAGAGGAAGTACAAGAGCAAGCCACTATTGAATTAAATCAGACAGAGAGAACTCTTTATGTAGGAGAATATACAACAGTTAAAGTAGTTAATGTGACAGGCCTAAATTCCAAGAAAGCTACATACAAAAGTAGTGATGAAGAGATTGCTACGGTTACGAAAAAAGGAGTAGTAAAAGGAATAAAGGCAGGCACGGCAGATATAATAGTAACATCCAAAGAGAATAATAAAGTCGAATCAAAGTTTACTGTCACAGTCAATGAAGCACCAAAAACAGAAGGTACTGCAAGAGCAGTAATTAAGTCAGACTTTGACATCTCAGGTGCTTATGATGGTGGTTTAAAAGACAAAGATGGAAAGTTATATACAAATATGATCGATTACATAGATGCAGTAGGACTAGAAGAATTTTTTGTAGACTATAGTGAAGAAAGCCTTGCAAATCCGAAAACATTCACTACAGCACGTGGAATCAAACTAGGCAGTACAAAAAGTTCAGTAATAGAGAGTTATTCAGAAATTAGCAGAGACATGGCATATAAAGACAACAAAATGCGAAAAGGGCACATGCAAATGTTACATGAAAACTGGGATATAGTAGAGGGTCATACAGTAACAGATTATGTAATGTACATGGGTAAGGATAAAGGCGCAACATATCGTATTGAATTTGTAATAGACCAGAATGATAAAGTAATGGGAATATTATTTGAGAATGTTGGGGGAATATTATTTGAGAATGTTGGTTGAAACAATCCAAATTCTAAAGGGCTAATCACCAAAAGGTGATTAGTCCTTTTTTCATACCCTCTTATAAAAAGAAATAAAAAATTTAGATGGGAGTGAGTGTGACAGAACATGAAAATTTAGCGCATATTGATTCATCTATATAAAGGTGATATAATGCAGATAATCAGAAATTACACAGGAGGATAATTGGTTATGAAAAGAAAAATCGTATTCAGCATACTATCAGTTGCATTATCGGCTTCTTTATTGTCTGGTTGCGGTTCCACTGTTTCAGCAAGCACAACAACAGCACAGACAACCACCACCACAGAGACGCAATCTACACAGCCGGATTCTGAAACCCCACAGGCTTCACAGGTATCACAGGATACACAGGCTGTAACGTCTACAGAAACAGCCACCAAGAAGCCAGCCAAGAAATCAAATTACAAGAAATATAAAAAAGCCAAGACCAGATATGTAAAAGTCAATAAATGCTATGTAAGAAAGAAAGCATCCACCAAAGGGAAGAAAATCAAAACCTTAAAATGTGGTGCCAAGGTTACAGTAGTCGGACAGACTAAAGCGAACAGCAAAGGTTTATTCTGGTACAAGTTAAAATCAGGTGGTTATATTAGAAGCGACATGTTAGCAACAAAAAAGCCAAGCACAAATACCAACACCAATACCAATAAGAATACCAGCAGCAATAGTTCAAGCAGCAAAAACAGTAGCAGTAGTTCAAGCAGCAACAAGAACAGCAGTAGTAGCAGTAGTAGCTCAAGCAGCTCATCATCCTCTTCAAGTTCTTCAAGCAAAAACAACAGTAATAAGAACAATAGTAATAAGAACAATAGTAATAAGAACAATAAGAACAACAGTAATAAGAACAACAGTTATAAGAATGAACAAAGTGCTATACCAGATTTACCTGTAAGAAAACCGGCAAGTGAGGACAGCAGCGACGCAGGTGAAATTGGAAATGTATGGGAGGTAGAATAACCCTCACCCCAAGGTTCATGGTCAGCATTGCCACTTGCCAAAAAAACACAACAATTTCCAATGGACACCCTCAATCCAAAGGTCATGCCCACAGTGCCGACAGTCGCAGGCGTTCTTGACGCAGACAAGCGGAGCGGATGCGAAGCTGTCGAGCACAGGACGGCGTGGCGACCGAGCACCAAGGGCACACCCCCTGCAAGGGGGGAGTTCGTGGCTAGTATTACCCACGAACATCTGTGTTCAGTGTTCAATCCCCATCAAAGCCTTGCTATCCCTGCATTTCTTTCAACACAGCCCTTTTCTAAATCCTTGTGTTCGTGTTAATCGCATGAACACTTTTTTATTCCCCCAATTTTTTTATTTTACAAAAATGCGCCCAATTCCTGAAAGATTTATGAAATGTATTTAGTTATGATTACTCTATCATCATCAATCATATGGAGGTAAAAAAATGACAAAAGAGGAACTTAAAAAAATTGCGGCAGGAAAAACAGCAGAGGAACAGGAAATGATTCTCAGCGTGTTGGGTGAAGAAAAACTATTATCCATGTATGGTGAACAGTTTATGATAGAAACATTTACCGAAGCCAATAATGCAAGATTAGCTAGAACCATCATGAACCATACGGGATGTAATAATGTAACAGTAAAAACTGTCTGTCATGATGGAATGGCTTACAACATTACAAAGATTGAAAAAAATAGCTAATTAAATTTGTAATCATCTGGGGGATATAAAAATCCCCCAAAAAAACCTTAAAAATCTGAAATGCATATTCCAGATAGTTTGATATACTACCATCATCAGCTGATACAACAAAAAAACAAAGGAGAATAATCAAAATGAAAAAATCAAATTTACACATCTTATGTAACCAGTTTGGAGTGAATTACAAGAAAGCATACAATTATAAGAGAAATCATCCAGAACTAACAGACGAAGAAATAATAATTCACTATAACCCTGATTGCTATATAAATATTTTCGGAGAAATAGTCAAGGCAGATTAGCATTAGAAGCATACCTACGAATGATTACAAAATACATTCGTAAAAATCAGCATACATCTTTTTAAGAAATGTATGCTATAATATCATTATCAAATAAAAATATACATGGAGGAAAAAATTATGTCAAATTACAAATTTATCAAAACAGAGAAAATCAGTTTTAATTTCTTCATCATCCGGGAAACTTATAAATATATGGCAAAGATTGATAAAATCCCCAATGCCATGGCAAGACTATATAATTATTTGGAAATTGATGAAAATACTTATGATAAAGCAGTCCAAATGGGAATATGTTCTGATGGTGGAAAAATGAAAACCTGTATCAAGAAATTAGTAAGTTGCGGTTTTTCAGACACTTTATTTAGAAAAGATAGTCCCACTCTGATAAGGACAAGCGATGCCTTATTATCGGAGGCTTATGAATACTTATTTTGTAAAAACGATATAACATTAAAAGAGTTTCAAGATGATCTTGAAATGTATCTTGGGACTATTATGAATACAGATGATACACTTCTCGTTGTTTGTACACGGAAACTGATCAATAATATATATTCAGTGTCTGAGCCCGATGATACTTTGATGGATTTTATGAACCTGCTGGACGATGCGGACTTTTCTGGGCATACTCTTCAAAAAGAACTGCTTCCAGAAGTAATAGAAGCGTATCAGCAATATAAAGCGAACTTGTCGGTTCCTGAAAATGATAATTAAAAATCAAAGTATATTTTCTGCTCCTGTAGTCTTTACTACAGGAGTTTTTATTTTACAAAAATGCACCCAATTCCTGAAAATGTAGAAATATATTTTGGCTTATAATATTTGTATAACCAAGGCCAAGGTTAAATAAGAACCGAAAAGGAGAAAAGAAAATGAAATTAAGATCAGTAAGACTTACTCTGGCAAACGTCGCCAGAACAACAAACTCCAAAACGTTGGAGGCAATCAGCACAGGAAAAGTAAACAAACGTGACGAATCCGGGAATTTCACCGATGAACTGGACTATGTGTATGTGGACTGCTCCGCATACCGTGGTGATACTCTACGTGTCAAGTTTCCAGCAAAACTGGAAAACAAGGTTGATGATCTGCATCAGAAACTGGAAAATGACGTAATTATCAACATTAGCTTTGACAAGTTGAAATTGACACCTTACGCACTCAAGGCATCTGATGGTTCCGTGCTTTCGGGGGTGTCAGCGAAAGCAGAGGATTTCACAGTGGAATCTTCTACCATGGATGATATGGACGATATCATCCTGTAGGGACATGTAAACAAGGTGGGGAGCAATCCAGTTCCCCACCATCATGAAAGGAGTAAATATGGCAGTACAAAAAATTCCATACATGAAAGTATCTCCGATTGAATCGGAGGCATACCAGTTTGTGAGTACTTTTCATTTCTTTTGTGACCAAGCTGGAACCCCCACTACAGTACAGTTGAATCTTGCACTGGACAAAAGGAATGCTGGTTCACAAGAATGTGAGTTTCCTGTGTATATACCAGCTGATGATCTATATCTTGAATATGATCACAAGCGAATGCTGGAAATTTTCAGATCAGGTGAACCGTTTGTAGCAGTAGAAATAGAAAATCTCACGGTGTACATGGACGATAGTGGAGAATACCCCAAATACTGGGGTACAGGTGATTCTTTCAGAATTGCTAATATGTCGGATGTTTTATTCCGACTTAGCGATTTATACTAGGAGGACAAGATTATGAAACTGAAAAAAAACCAAAAGATATATCTGACAATTATTTATGTCATATGGAAATTGCTGGATTATTATTCGGATTTTTTCCGCATGGAAGTTCCGTCTGACGCAACACAAGTTCCAGTAAAATTATCTGTGGACGAGGATAATGTGACCCACTTGATTGTGGAAATTCCAAGTACACGGGTGCCAGACCCGTACTATCAAGGAGATAGTATGAAGTCCATATTTAACGAATACTTAAATATTGTTCTGCTACCAGAACAACCAGAATTGCAACCATTTGCAGGCGGTAAAACACACTTTGATATTGTTGATTGCTTATACGTAAGTCAAGCCCTTGTTCTTACTACTGGGTACACATATATTGACTTTGTATACATTGATAATATGCAGGCATTCAGAGCTGTAAAAGCTGATAACAAATTTTTAATCTAAGGGGGATTTTTATGGATAAATTAAAAAAAATGCTGGGACAGATACAGAAAGCAATTTCCATCCTGTATCAAAAAATGTGCCGTGACTGGCAACTGAAACAACGTCAGGAAATGCTACAAAAGCAGGAACAGGCAGTATCCATGGGACAGATATATATACAGGAAGCATTAGGGATGGTGTTAGCGTCTACACATATTCTTCCATGTCTGACAGCCGTTGAGCATCCAACAGATCTGATTCCTGACAGTTACCAGCTGGGGGATGTTCCAGTATATTCCTATCGCTGGTTAAAAAGGTCTCCCGAAGCAATATCAACAACAGTATTAAACATTGCGGTAGATAAAATTAATTCTGCTGTTCATCTGCAACAGCGAAAACTGGCATGTTCTTTCCAGACACTGCCAGACTACCAGAAGCCATTTTTTATCCAGCAGTACCCTGCATTTTATAATGGCTTCCATGTTATTGGATTAAAGGATGCCGGAACAGATGTTATCATTTCCGCAGTATATGACTGAATATCCAAGTGGCTGGTTACCAAAATCAGCCACTTTTTCTGAAAATACTTCTGACGAATAAGAGTATGCTATACATATCAGCTGATACAATAATTTTGGAGGAAACGATAATGAAAAATAATACACGTTCAAGAAAATATCTTCTCACAATAAACAATCCTGCCGAACATGGTGAAACACACGATATTATTTTTAAAAAATTAAAACAATATCAATATCAGTATATCGCAATGTGTGATGAAACAGGCAGTCAGGGAACGTATCATACACATGTCTATGTGAAATATAATAATGCCATCCGATTTACAACTATAAAAGAAATGTTTCCATCCGCTAACATCTTTAGTGCTGTTGGCAGTTCGGTTCAGAACAGAAATTATATCCTGAAATGCGCACCAGAGCATCACAAAAAAAATAATGGTTCTTATGAGTACAAGGATGCATCTGGTAAGTCGCATGTTGGTATAAATCATACAGAAACTTTTGAGGAGTTGGGTGAGTGTCCGAAGGAAGAACAGGGCAGGCGTTCAGATTTAGAATATATGTACCAGCTTGTAAAAGAAAATTATACAATATCCGAAATTGTTGAAATTATTCCTGATACAGCGATTAAACATATTGATAAAATCAACAAACTGCGCCATGCCTATCTTGTGGATAAATTTAAGGGACAACGCAGATTAGATTTAAAAGTTAATTACATTACCGGAAAAACTGGACTTGGCAAAACAAGAAACATTCTTGATGAGTATGGTGATGAAAATGTCTATCGTGTCACCTCGTATGAACATGCTTTTGATTCCTACCAATGTCAGTCTGTAATTTGTTTTGATGAGTACCGCAGTTCTTTGAAATTGCAAGACATGCTAAATTATTTAGATGTATATCCGGTGATTCTTCCTGCAAGATATTCCCCCAAAGTAGCTTGTTATACTACAGTTTTTGTGGTATCAAACTGGACTTTTGAAATGCAATATTCAGAACTGCAAAAAGACCCCGAACAAAAATCATCGTATGAAGCATGGATTCGCCGATTCAATGGCTATGTAAAAGAATATACTGAAAATGGTATCATTACATACCCTACTATGCAGGATTATTTGAAACGCAACGAGCAGTTCCGTCCAGTGGATGATTCTGAACCGTTGCCATTTGATTGATATAACATAACATGGTGGGGATTTGTTCTCCACCTTATATTTCACACAAAAAACCCCAAAAAACCTGAAATCATTATCAAAAATCGTGTGGTATTATAACATCATCAGCTGATACAAATATAAATCAACAGAACAGGAGTAAATATATGGAAAAAGCAAATAAACAAACTCTTGCTGTAGATACCTTATGTGGGAGATACAGCATATACAATAAAGAACTGCGTACATCATGGAAAGAACACGTCAGTGTATATCTTAATACCAAACTTGCAAAACCAATAACTTTAGAACCTAAACATGTATATGCAGTCATTTATGGAAATACCATTGAACAGATTAAAGACAATATTGGTTCTACAAATTTCAACTGGTCTACACATGTAAATATTGATACTTACGATGTTTCATCAGAAGAAAATGTCTGTATCTGCTGGGAAAAAGACCATATTAAATATTACTTTGATTGTGAACTAATGCATGTATGGACATATGAGCAAGGAGAAAACCGATATTATAAGGCAAGGTATAATGCCATATCTATGTATACACTTGATTCATATGGAAATGTTCATTTTCTGGCTAAAGATGATGGGAAATTTGATAGATAAGCATTCCTCTGTTTACCAGATGCCTAGCGTCTAGGCTGTCAAAGCACTTAGGGGCTGTATTTTAGCCCCTTATGTGCGACTGACTGATACGGTCATAAATCACAGAAAGGAGAACCAGATCAATGCTGGCAATCGTAGCAACCGCCAAAATCGGGCATATCTTTGTATACGCCCATGAATACTCAAAATAACCTCTCAACATCTCTCATAATTAAAGCACTTGGGTTTTCACCAGAACTTTTACAAAACAAAATTTCTGTCATAGAATCATTGCTTAATGACTTAAATGAGAATATAATTACAGCAGACGATGTGTCGGAACAATTAGAACATATGACAAGACGTGAAACAATATTGAACCGACATAAAAAGTTTTGTGGGATATGGCTTGCATCTGATGGCAGATATAAAACCAAAGTACCTACTGCTGATGGTGGGAAAAAACTGATTGCCAAGTCAACCCAAGAGAACCTTGAAAATTTCATAGTTGAGCACTACAAAAAATTGGA
Source organism: uncultured Lachnospiraceae bacterium (assembly GCA_945949045.1). GTDB lineage: Bacteria > Bacillota > Clostridia > Lachnospirales > Lachnospiraceae > Roseburia. Next base: position 25,703 of record CAMFDG010000015.1, on the reverse strand, counting down.
GAAAAAACCCAAGAAACCTTGTATGCGTTCTGTTTATCCAGAGTGGATTGATTATAAGAGCAAAGAAACTTCGTATGCAAATGCCTGTAATCTGCAATCCAGATGGAAACGATATTTTGAAAATTCTACTATCGTTGATGTACCTTTTGAAAAATTAACCACAGGAGCTATCAAAAAATGGTGTGTGGATGTGATTGCAGAAATGCATCTGACTGATCGGCAGTTTAAGGATTTGAAATCCATTATGAACATGATATTTGATTATGCAGTTTCTTTTGATATCATTCAGATTAACCTGTCGCGTCAAGTCAGAGGATTTTCTGAAAAGAATTTCAAACAGGAAATAAGCAAACCGGATAATGAGATTGTTTATTTTGAGGATGCACAGAATTCTCTTTTACAAAAGGCACTTAATATGTATCTGAAAACAAGGAATACTGCGTACCTTGCGATTTGTATTAATTTTACGTTGGGATTAAGAGTTGGTGAACTTGTTGCGCTTAGGACAAGTCATATCAAGGCAGATGGAACAATCACAATCTGTCAAGAGGAAACCAAGACTTATCATAAAGATGCAGATGGTAAGATTCATAGAGATGGTTATGAAATTGTAGACCATACGAAAACATTAAGTGGTAATCGCAGACTTCCACTGACACCCAAGGCAAAAAAATATATCAAAATGGTACAGGAACATAACAAGTCTCTGGAACTGGAAGATGAGGATTTTCTTTTCTTGAATAATAAGACTGGAAAGAGGATGCATGATTGCAGTGTTAATACTGCGTTAAGAAGGTTAAACGGCGGGACAAGAAATAATACCTGTGCAGGTAATCATACTCCAAATGGGAATCACAGTATCCGTAAAACTGTCATATCAAAATTACATGATAGTATGCAGTTTTCAGATGATACGATAAAGACTTTTGCAGGGCATAAAGACATCAGTACCACACAGAAATGCTATATTCATCAAGTGAGTGATATCAATAATTATGCCACACAATTTGCAAAAGTACTTGATTCCTAGCGCAGGAAAAAGTGTAACCCAACTGTAACCTAAATTTGGTTATAAACAAAAAAGCAGGAAGCCTTGAAAAATAAGGCTTCCTTACAAAAAAAGAGATGCAGGAGATGGGACTTGAACCCACACGGTATTGCTACCACAGGCACCTGAAGCCTGCGCGTCTGCCAATTCCGCCACTCCTGCGAACAAATGATATTCTATCGAACTTTATTCGTTCTGTCAATAGGGAAATGTGAAAAATTTGAAATTGTTTGTTACTATTCACAGCCGATTTCAGAATGAACATTGCCAGCGTCATGCTTGCTTGTAAGCAGGCAATGTTCATTCTGAAATCTGACTGCGAAACAGGAAACTCATCCTCATAAGCAATCTTAGCTCCGCAGGAGCGGGAAAGCAGGCGAAGCCGGCGGGATTGCGAATGAGGATAAGGGCTGTGAATAGTAACAATTGTTTAGAATGTTCGAAAAATAGCTTGAAAATAATTAAAATAAAGGTTGACAAACGAGAAGGGGTTTGGTATGATAATCAAGTCGCTAAGACATGCGGAAGTGTCGGAACTGGCAGACGAGCAAGACTAAGGATCTTGTGAGCATTGCGCTCGTGTGGGTTCAAGTCCCATCTTCCGCATTGATTGAGAGGAAACCTTGAAAATGTAAGGTTTCCTCTTTTGTTTTGTTTACAGAATTATGGAAGCCGTAATGCAGCTTTGCAGGGCTGAATGTTCAGGATCAGGGGGATTACATGAAACAGGAGAAAATCGTATCGACAGACAGCAGGGACGGAACAGGACGGCTGATTGTGTCCGTAGTACTCGCCTTTATCGTGATGCTTTTTATCAACGGATTTATCGGGAGCATGGGAGGTGTACCGGCCTTTCTGGCCTTTCTGGTGATGTTTTACATGACCAGAACCTGGGCGGTCGACAGGCTGCAGGCGCCGATGACGGAGCAGCTGCGTCCACAGACAGAAGATGAAAAGGGGCAGGCAGGAAAAGCGGTCATGGGTCTGTTTGCCGGCTTTTCCCTGGGATATCTGCTGATCTGGAGTCTGCTTCGGGTGCTGATGACGATATCGAGGGTGACCGGATGGGGGAATTTGAGCGGGGCTTCAGCAGCCCGGTTTGTAAAAGAATTGTTTCAGACTTCATTGTTAGAGAAGACCTCTTATCTGGCGGCGGGCATTCTGATGTTTACCTTTGTGCTGTCCCTTTTCCCACTGGTGGTGATAAAAGGACGGAGGAACTGGATCATTTATGCGCTGGTGGATGCAGCGGGTTTTGCACTGGTGTGCCTCGGAACTGGCTGGCTTAGCAGTCTTGCTTCCGACAATCCTACGGACGCACGGGCGGTATGTCTGATTGACCAGTTTCTGCTGTGCCGGGAGTTTGCTTTATGGCAGGACATACTTGCGATGTTATTTCTTTTGATCATTATGTCTGTGGTTGGCCTGTTTTCCTGCTGGTTTTCGGTTCGAAGCATCCGGCAGAGGCCGAAACACATGGAAGAGGCAAAGGCGAAGGGAGTAAGGGGTAAGAACTGGTTCGTCAATGTGGCTGCGGCTGTCTGCGGTCTGGTGACAGTCGCTGTGGTGGTGGGCATTATTCTTCTGGTGCCGGAGGATACCAGGGAGGGCTATGGAAAGGTGGCAGAATTCCTGACGGAGGATACTGTACTTGGCCCAATGGAGTACGGCGGTAGAATTTATGTGCCGGTAGATGAGAAACTGAAGCTTGATGAAACCGGCACGCCTCAGGGATATCTGGCGGGGAAAAATGAAAACTGTGACAGCCGGTTTTACCGTCTGGCAGTTGCCAATCTTTTGTACAGTGACGAAACCTGCCGTACGGACCGGGTGCAGATGCGGGGCAGACAGGAAGGGGTCTATGCGCCGATTGAGAATCTGGATCCGATGGAAGCAGAGAATTGTGTTTTTGTGCTCTGGGATGAGGATTGGGAAAAGGAATCGGCCTATTCCCATGAACCTACCGGCTATGCCCTCTGCAATGAGGGTCTGATGCAGGGGCTTTCCATGCAGTTTCCGAAGGTGACCTACCGACCGCAGGATTTCGAGGATTACGATGCATATTTTACGATTCGTGCCTATCCCTCTATGGATGCGTTGCTGGAAAGGGATGCAGTGAGCGGCCGATGGGCAGGCTGCATTCTGATCCGTGATAACAAATTCTATTATGGAAGCTATGAGAATGAGATTACGGGAATCTGTCTGCAGCAGCTGCGGGAGATTCTTGGTGGAAATAAAAAATAATACGAAAAAACAGTCGGCAAAAAAGGAAAACAGAGTGGGGCACAGAATTATATATTGTGAGCAGATTACATAGGTTGGGAGTATTGTTATGACAATTCGGGAACAGATCGAACAGATGGAAATCGAAAATTTAAGTCCCTATGCCTGCCTCAGTATAAAGTCCCTTGGCAGGGATAAGGAAGAACCCCAGTGCGATATCCGGCCGGTGTTTCAGAGGGATCGGGATCGGATTTTACATAGTAAGTCCTTTCGACGGCTTAAGAGCAAGACGCAGGTTTTTCTGACGCCTCTGGGGGATCATTACCGCACCAGGATGACCCATACTCTGGAGGTATCACAGAACGCCCGCACGATTGCCAAGGCGCTCCGGATGAACGAGGACCTGGTGGAGGCGATTGCCCTGGGGCATGATCTGGGGCACACACCCTTTGGCCATGCAGGAGAATTTCTTCTGAATGATATTTATGAGGGCGGCTTTAAGCACAACGAGCAGAGTGTGCGTATCGTGGAGAAGCTGGAGAAGGATGGTGAGGGTTTAAACCTCACCTGGGAGGTAAGGGATGGAATCCTGAATCACCAGACGAGGACAACACCCCACACATTGGAGGGGAAGATCGTCCGGCTGTCGGACAAGATCGCCTATGTGAATTCGGATATTGACGATGCCATCCGTGCCCAGATTTTAAGTGAGGATGACATCCCTCTGGAGCTTCGGAAGACCCTTGGCTTCACTACCCGTGAGAGGCTGGATCATCTGATCCATGACATTATTATCAACAGCATGGATAAGGATGATATTGTGATGTCACAGGAGACCCAGCAGGCGCTTAAGGATCTGCGTATTTTTATGTTTCAGAATGTATATAAGAATCCGGTGGCCAAGGGCGAGGAGGTCAAAGCAAAGGCCATGCTGGAGCAGATGTTTTATTTCTATATGGATCATATCGATCAGCTGCCGGACAAGCTTCTTCACATGCTGGATCAGGGAGAAGACAAGGGGCGCGTCGTCTGCGACTATATCTCCGGGATGACAGACCAGTATGCCATCACCAAGTTCAAGGAGAACTTCATGCCCCAGGCCTGGCAGGTTGATGGATACTGAAATGCACCGCAGGTGCATTTCCTGTATCTTGAAAGGAGATGATACATACGCCGCTATATTCAGATGAACAGATCGAGGAGGTGCGTTCCCGCAACGACATCGTGGATGTCATTGGCGGCTATGTACACCTGCAGAAGAAGGGCAGCACCTATTTTGGACTGTGTCCCTTTCATAATGAAAAAACACCGTCTTTTTCCGTATCACCCGGTAAGCAGATGTATTACTGCTTTGGATGCGGGGCCGGTGGCAATGTGTTCACTTTTCTGATGCAGTATGAGAATTTCACCTTCGGCGAAGCCATGAGGGTTCTGGCTGACCGGGCAGGGATTTCCCTGCCCGAGAAGGAGATGACGGACGCCCAGAGACGGGAGGCAGACAAGCGATCTACGCTTTTGGAAATCAATAAGGAAGCCGCCAAGTATTATTATATGCTGCTTCGAAGCCCCAGAGGGCAGCGGGCCCACGATTATTTTGCGGGGCGTGGCCTGTCGGAGGAGACCATGCAGAAATTCGGGCTGGGCTATTCTGACCAGTATAGTGATGACTTATATCGTTATCTTCGTAAAAAGGGGTATAGCGATGAGCTTTTAAAGGAGTCCGGTCTGATTACCATTGATGAGGTGCGGGGTGGTCATGACAAGTTCTGGAACCGGGCCATGTTTCCCATCATGGATATTCACAACCGGGTCATTGGTTTCGGCGGTCGTGTCATGGGAGATGGAGAGCCCAAATACCTGAATTCTCCGGAAACTATGATTTTTGATAAAAGCCGTAATCTATACGGCCTTCATATTGCGAGAACAACGAGAAAACCGCAGCTGCTTTTGTGTGAGGGCTATATGGATGTGATTGCGCTGCATCAGGCAGGCTTTGACAATGCAGTGGCATCTCTGGGAACCTCCCTTACCACCGGGCATGCCAATCTGCTGAAGCGTTACACCAAAGAGGTTTACCTGACCTATGACAGTGATGGTGCGGGTGTGAAGGCAGCCCTTCGGGCGATTCCGATCTTAAAGGAGGTAGGAATTACCACAAAAGTGATCAATATGCGCCCTTACAAGGATCCGGATGAGTTTATCAAAGCCCTTGGAGCGGAAGGCTACCAGGAGCGCATCGATCAGGCGGAGAACAGTTTTCTGTTTGAGATCCGGATGCTGGAGGAGCAGTATGATATGAAGGATCCGGAATCCAAAACTGCCTTTTTCCATGAGGTGGCCGGTCGTCTTGTGAATTTTAGCGAGGAGCTGGAACGAAATAATTACATGGAGGCAGTGGCGGAAAGGTATCAGATCGGTTTTGAAAATCTTCGGAAGCTGGTGAACCAGCAGGCCGTGCAGGGGGGAATCGTAAAGCAGGCACCCCTGAAGACCGGAGTGAATGAAAAGAACAAGAGGGAGGACGGGATGAAGCAGTCCCAAAAGCTGCTTCTGACCTGGCTCATCGAGGATACCGGGCTTTTTGCAAAAATAAAAGGGCTGGTGAGTCCGAAGGATTTTACCGAGGAGCTTTATCAAAGGGCTGCAAAGGAGGTGTTCTCCCAGTATGAGAAGACGAAAAGTGTGAATCCGGCACAGATCATCAGCCTGTTTCCAAATGAGGAGGATCAGAAGGAGATCGCGGCCCTTTTTAATGCGAGAATCCATAAGGTAGAGACAAAGGCGGATCTGGAAAAGGTACTGAAGGAAACCATTATCCGTATCAAACAAAACAGTATTGATGAGCAGACAAAAAATACAAATCCGGCGGATCTTACCGCCATGATGGAGCTGATCGAGGCAAAGCGACAACTGGAAACCCTTGAAAAATTGCATATTTCCATAGATTAAGGACAAAATAAAAAGTAACCTGAGAGGACAGTAGCGACATGGCAAAGAAAAATGAAGAAAACACACAGGCAGTAGAAACAGAAGAAAGTAAAGCAAAATTCCGGGAAAAACTGAGTGAACTTCTGGAACTGGGAAAGAAAAAAAGGAATATTTTAGAGTATCAGGAGATCAGTGACTTCTTCAAGGACATGAATCTTGATGCAGAGAAGATGGAGGCAGTATTGGATTTTCTGGAGCATAATAATGTGGATGTGCTTCGCATCAGCGATGATGATGATGACGATGAGATCATTCTCGATGATGAAGAGGAAGTAGAGGTAGAGAATATTGATCTGTCTGTTCCGGACGGCGTCAGTGTGGAGGATCCGGTCCGCATGTATTTGAAGGAGATTGGTAAAGTGCCGCTTCTTAGTGCGGAGGAGGAGATCGAGCTTGCCAAGAAAATGGAGGCGGGCAATGTGGCTTCGGAAAAGATCCAGCTGTTGAAGGAGCGCCTGGAGGCTGAGCAGGATGAAGCAGAAAAAGAGTCTATCCGGGGAGAAATCAAAGAACTCCAGCTGGATGTGGACCGCGGCTCCGATGCAAAGAAGCGTCTGGCTGAGGCGAACCTTCGTCTGGTGGTCAGTATTGCCAAGCGCTATGTGGGAAGAGGTATGCTGTTTCTGGATCTGATTCAGGAGGGAAATCTGGGTCTGATCAAGGCGGTGGAGAAATTTGATTATAATAAGGGGTACAAATTTTCTACCTACGCTACCTGGTGGATCCGTCAGGCCATCACAAGGGCCATTGCCGATCAGGCGAGGACCATCCGAATTCCGGTGCATATGGTGGAGACAATCAACAAGCTGATCCGCGTCAGCAGACAGCTTCTGCAGGAATTGGGAAGAGAGCCTTCTCCGGAGGAGATTGCCCAGGAGATGAATATGCCGGTGGATCGTGTTCGTGAAATCCTTAAAATTTCCCAGGAGCCGGTTTCTCTGGAGACCCCCATCGGTGAGGAGGAGGATTCCCATCTCGGTGATTTCATCAAGGATGACAATGTGCCGGTTCCGGCGGACGCCGCTGCATTTACCCTGTTAAAGGAGCAGCTGGAAGAAGTGCTTGGAACTCTGACAGAGCGGGAGCAGAAGGTACTGACCCTTCGTTTCGGGTTGGAGGACGGACGTGCGAGAACCTTAGAGGAGGTCGGAAAGGAATTCAATGTTACCCGTGAGCGAATTCGCCAGATTGAAGCAAAAGCCCTTCGAAAGCTGCGCCATCCCAGCCGAAGCCGCAAATTAAAGGATTATCTTGAGTAATATGGTGAAATTATCAAAGCGTATGCAGGCGGTTGCTGCAATGGTTACCTCCGGCGGCGTATTGGCGGATGTCGGAACAGATCATGGCTATGTTCCCATTGCCCTGATGCAGCAGCAGAGGATCACCGGAGCCATTGCAATGGATATCAATGAGGGACCTCTTGCCCGCGCAAGGGAACATATTGCGTCTGCAGGGCTGGAGGCGTACATACAGACACGGTTATCCGATGGGGTGCAGGCCCTTAAGGTGCTGGAGGCGGATTCCATCCTGATTGCAGGGATGGGAGGTGAGCTGGTGGTACACATTTTAGGAGAAGGGGAAGAAGTGTGCAGGGCGGCGTCAGAGCTGATTTTGCAGCCCCAGTCCGAAATACGTAAAGTACGCGAGTATCTCAGGAAGCACCACTATAAGATTGTGGATGAGGATATGATATGCGAGGACGGGAAATATTATCCCATGATGCGGGTGATTCACGTGGATTCGGATACGTCCTGGTCCAAAATGAACGAGGAATCAAGAACGGCTTGTGATATCTATGGACCGCTGCTTCTCAGAAATGGAAATCCGATACTCAGGCGCTTTCTTGTGAAGCAGCACCGACAGCTGACGGAAATCATTCAAAAGCTGAGGCAGCAGAAACAGACACAGGCAATTACGGAGCGGATCAGGGAACTTCAGGAGGAGCTTTCCTACAATGAATCCGCGTACACAATATTGGGGGCGATTAAAAATGCAGGAATTTAAAGTGAAGGTTCAGACAACACCCGGGACTTTTGCGCCATGGGAGGAGCTCACGGTGGCGGAGGGAACTCCCCTGGAAGAACTGGCAGAACGGTATCAGAAGAATTATCCAAATCTTATCGTTCTTGCCTCTGTGGATCAGAAGCTGCGGGAATTGAATAAAACGATAGACGGTCCATGTACGGTTTCCTTTCTCACGGCGACAGACAAGGACGGTAAGAGGATCTACCGCAGAAGCGTAACTCTCCTCATGCAGAAGGCGGTGGAGAATATCTGGGAGAAACAGGTGCTTGTTACGGTTTTCTATTCCCTGGGAGAGGGGTATTACTGCGAACTGGAAGGAAAAACAGCAGACGGGGATACGCTGGAGCTTATCAAAAAGGAGATGCTTCGTCTGGTGAAAGAGGATCTTCCCATTGAGAAAAACAGTGTGAGAACCATAGAAGCGGAAAAAATGTTTCATGACCTGGGAATGACGGATAAGGAGCGGCTGTTGTTTTACCGTAGAAGCTCCCGGGTCAATCTCTATTCTCTGGATGGGATGGTGGATTATTATTATGGTTATATGGTGCCCTCTACAGGGTATTTGAAGGCCTTTGATCTGGTGCCATACGAGGAGGGTTTTGTCCTGCTGTTTCCTGCCAGAGACAGCTCTGTGGTGGAACCTCTTAAAACTTCCAATAAACTGTACCATACCTTAAGAGAGTCCAGACGCTGGAGCCGGATGCTGGGAATCGGAACGATTGGTGCGTTAAATGATGCCATTGCTTCAGGAAGAGGAAAACAGGTGATCCTTTTGCAGGAGGCATTGATGGAGGAGCGCATCGGCGCTCTTGCCCAGCAGATTGCGGTGAAGAAGGACGCCAAATTTGTCATGATCGCCGGTCCCTCCTCTTCCGGAAAAACCAGTTTTTCCAACCGCCTGTCTATTCAGCTTCTGGCAAAGGGCAGAAAACCTCACCCAATCAGTCTGGATGATTATTATGATGACAGGGAACGCTGTCCGAGGGATGAAAACGGTAATCTGGATTTTGAGTGTCTGGAGGCCCTTGACGTGGAGCAGTTTAACAGGGATATGACAAGACTGCTGGCGGGAGAAACCGTAGATATGCCTTCCTTTAATTTTAAGACCGGCAAGCGGGAGTACCGCGGCAACCAGCTGACCCTTGGCAAGGACGATATTCTGGTGATCGAGGGGATCCATGGACTCAATGACCGTCTTTCCTATTCCCTGCCGGAGGAAAGCAAGTTTAAGATCTACATTTCGGCACTGACCCAGCTCAATATTGATGAGCACAACCCGCTGCCTACCACAGACTGCCGGCTGCTGCGCCGGATCGTGCGGGATGCAAGAACCAGAGGCACTACTGCCCAGGAGACCATTGCCATGTGGGATTCGGTGCGAAGAGGAGAGGAGAAAAACATATTTCCTTTCCAGGACAGTGCAGATGTGATGTTTAACTCTGCGCTTTTGTATGAGATTGCTGTCCTTAAGGTATATGCGGAACCGCTTTTGTTCCAGATTCCAAGAGAAAGCGAGGAATACCTGGAGGCGAAGAGACTTCTTAAATTCCTGGATTATTTCCTGCCCCTTCCCACAGAAGGAATCATGCAGAGCTCTCTGGTGCGGGAATTCGTGGGGGGAAGTTGCTTCAATGTCTAGACTGATGTGCTGCCGGAGCAGACAGAAGGGTATAAAAAAGCATTAAGCAGGACGATAAGCCGGGTTATGTCGTTGGGTGATCATCTATCTAGGACGACTGTCGCCAGCCGCCTCAAGCGACCTACCTAAAGCTGGCGGGCCACGTCAACGCTTTGTTTCGGTCTTGCTTCGAATGGGGTTTACATGTGCCCTCCCTGTTACCAGTGAGGCGGTAGTCTCTTACACTGCCATTCCACCCTTACTACGGAGGTGCATCTTCGATGCATCCCCTACGCACATGCCTTCCCCGAAGGGGAAGGCATGTGCTCCTTGTAGCGGTATATTTCTGTTGCACTTTCCTTAGAGTTTCCTCCACCGGCCGTTAACCGGCATCCTGCCCTGTGAAGCCCGGACTTTCCTCACCTGCGGTCTTTCGACACTTGCAGCCGCGATCACCTGTCCTGCATAATGCATCGCTACTATATCATATTTTTTCCCTATTTGCAAATGTGTTTTTATGTATCATAAAGTAAATAAAATTTGACAAAAACGATAATAATGTTTAATATTATAGATATATGGGGGAGAAAAAATGCCAAAAAAGTCAACTGTATTATTGCCAGAGACGAAAAAAATATTAGAACAAATGGGGATGCAGATCAAATATGCCCGATTACGAAGAAAATTATCAGCGGAACTTGTGGCAGAAAGAGCCGGGATCAGCAGAGCAACACTGGTTGCCATTGAAAAAGGAGCTCCCTCTGTTGCAATCGGATGTTATGCTGCAGTTTTGCACGCGCTTAATTATCTGGATAAAGATTTGCTGCTTGTAGCGAAGGATGATGAGTTTGGACGAAAACTGCAGGACTTAGAACTACCCATCAGAAAACGAGTGATCAGGTGAGAATGGAAATATGGAAGAAGAAAAGAAAATATTTGTTTTTGCAGACTTTTTGTTATTTCATAACGAATTCGTTGGAACGATATATGTGTCGCAGACCAGAGGAAAAGAATTCTATTCATTTGAATACGATCAGAACTGGCTAAAAAATGGAAATCGGCTGCTGGATCCCGATTTGCACTTCTATAGGGGGCGTCAGTATAGGGTAGATAGTAAAAATATATTTGGAGTATTTGCCGATTCGTGTCCTGATCGGTGGGGGCGGAGATTGATGCAGCGAGGAGAGGAAATCAGAGCAAGAAAAGCGGATGAGAAACCCAAAAAACTTCTGGAAAGTGATTTCTTGCTGGGCGTTTTCGATGAGGCACGCATGGGTGGCCTAAGGTATAAAAGAGATTTCGATGGACCTTTTGTGTCAAATGAAAAAGAGTATGCAACGCCGCCCTGGACTTCACTGCGAGAACTGGAGGAAGCATCACGGGTGTTTGAAGATGACGAAGGCTGTCTGGATGAAAAATGGCTGAAACAGCTGCTGGCACCCGGTTCATCCCTTGGAGGAGCGAGACCAAAAGCAACAGTCATGGCACCGGATGGGACTCTTTGGATTGCGAAATTTCCGTCAAAACACGACGATTTTAATTCAGGAGCCTGGGAAATGGTTGTCCATGATCTGGCCAAATTGTGTCAACTGGATGTGCCGGAAGCCAAAGTGGAGAATTTTTCGAAACTTGGAACTACATTTCTGGTCAAACGGTTTGACAGAGACGGAAAACAGCGGATACATTTTTCTTCAGCAATGACAATGCTTGGAAAAAAGGATGGGGCAGATGCTGTGGATGGGAGCAGTTATCTTGAAATTGTTTCATTTTTAAAAGCAAATGGTGCAAGACCGAAAAAAGATCTTATCGAATTATGGAAGCGAATTGTGTTTAGTATGGCCGTATCCAATACCGACGATCATTTTAGAAATCACGGATTTCTCTTATCGGAAAAGGGGTGGGAATTGTCGCCTGTTTACGATTTGAATCCGGATTTGTATGGGGAATACTTGTCCTTAAATGTGGATGAAGATCACTCCGAGATAGATTTTGATCTGGCAATAGGGGCTGCACCCTATTATGGAATAGAAAAACCGGAAGCCGCCCGGATCGTAGATGGTATAAAATCTATAGTCAAAAACAACTGGACAGTCTTAGCCGGGAAATATGGTATTAGTCACAGTGAAATAGAGCGGATGAGACCGGCTTTTCAGATTTGCGGGAAAAATTAAGGAAAGGATCCTAAACAAATTGTAAAAAATATCTTAAAAGATCGTAGGTCGCTTGACGGTGAATTATATCCGGCGTAAGATGTTTTAAAAATAGGTGAATATGGATAGGAGATCCACACATGAGAGAAAAATTTTATCGTTTTATGTCCGGAAGAAATGGCGTTGATGACCTGGCAAGGATGCTGAACTGGGTAATTTTGATCCTGCTGTTGCTGGGGATGTTTACAAGACTGGGAATTTTCAGTATTCTGGCCATTGCACTGCTTGTGTATATGTATTTCCGGGTGTTTTCCAGAAATACCGCAAAGCGCTACGAGGAGAATCAGAAATATCTGAATTTCCGCTATAACCGGACTGTGGCCTGGAACCGTTTTAAGAAACGCATGGGACAGAGACGGGATTACTGTTTTTTCAAATGTCCAACCTGTAAGCAGGAGGTGCGTGTACCAAAGGGACACGGCAAGGTGGAGATTACCTGTCCGAAATGTCGGGAAAAATTTGTAAAGAGGACCTGATGCGATGTTTGGCTATATCAATGTGAACGGCAGGGAATTGTCTGAGGATAATAAGCAGATCTACCAGTCCTATTACTGCGGGCTCTGTCACGCGCTTAAGAATTTCTGCGGCAAGAGAGGACAGGCGCTTCTCAATTATGACATGACCTTCCTGATTGTACTTCTGACAGGATTATATGAGCCCAAAACCAGCAGCAGAGAATTCACCTGCATGGTGCATCCTATGAAGAAACGGACTCTGCGCACCAACGAAATTGCAGACTATGCGGCCCAGATGAATGTGCTTTTGGCGTATTTTAATCTGGTGGATGACTGGAAGGATGAGAAGGATTACAGCAAAAAGACACTGGCGGCCATGTACGAGAAGGATTATCTTCGTGTGAAGGAAAATTATCCAAGACAGACCGGGGCTGTTGAGAATTATATTGCAAAGCTTTTGGAATATGAGAAGGCCGGAGAGCAGAATATTGACCTTGTGGCAGGTCTGACCGGAGAAATGCTGGGAGAAATATTTGCATGGAAGCAGGATGAGTGGTATGATGAACTGAAAACGCTTGGATTTTATATGGGAAAATTTATATATCTGATGGATGCCTATGAGGACAGGCAGAAGGACGACAAGAAAGATGCCTACAATCCCCTCCGGTACCTGAATGTTTCAGATGAAAAGGAATATGAGACGCTGTGCCGTCTGATGATGACCAGCATGATCTCAGAATGTGCCAAGTCCTTTGAGCGGCTTCCGATTCTGCTCAATGCGGATATTCTCCGCAATATTTTATATTCCGGCGTTTGGTCGAAATATGAGTATATTCAGCTCAAGAAGAAAAAGAGGAAAAAAGAATGACGGATCCATATCAGGTGCTCGGTGTCACCAGGAGCGCCTCCGATGAGGAAATAAAGAAGGCCTACCGGAGCTTAAGCCGCAAATATCATCCCGATGCAAATGTCAACAATCCAAGGAAGGATGAAGCGGAGGAGAAATTTAAGCAGGTGCAGCAGGCCTATGACCAGATCATGAAGGAAAAGCAGCAGGGAACTTCCGGCAGCTATGCAGGCAATGGTGCAGGTGCAAGAACCGGAAGTTATCAGGAAGGCCCCTTTGGCGGTTTCAGCGGCACCTACTATTACGGTAACAACACCTACCGTTCCCAGAGCCGTGCGGAATCTCCAAAGCTGCAGGCGGCTGCAAGATATCTGCAGAATCAGTGTTATTCCGAAGCAATCAATGTGCTTAACACGATTCCTTTTTCCGAGCGAAGCGGCCAGTGGTATTACTACAGCGCAGTGGCCAGCGAAGGAATCGGCGATACAGCTACAGCCATTAAATACATTCACCGGGCACTGGAACTGGAGCCTTCCAATATGGAATACCGCCAGTTCATGCAGCATCTGGAATTTGGCGGTCAGTGGTACAGCAATATGAGTCAGAACTATGACAGACCCTACAGTAATTACAGCAGCTTCTGTCTGGATCTGCTCTGCGCCCAGGCTCTGTGCACCTGCTGCTGCAGGCCCTGTTAATAAAATCAGAGGCTCGTCCGGCTTTTAGTTGACCATCAGGTCATCCGGGTCAAAGTCTCCCCCATGGGCGCCGATATCCATGGTGCTTAAGGTGCGGCGTTTCAAACGTGCGGCCTCGGAGGCCTTCAGAAGATAGGATTTGATCTCCTTTGCATGGCGGATGTGAACAAGCTTAAGCTCCGGGTTGGTCACATCGCCGGTATAGCAGGTGATGGTGGCAACCCCAACAATCCTCTCCAGCAGGGAGGTGTTTAATTTCACATCCTGAATCTTATACATGTAGCAGTCATCCTCTGTGGTGTTGATAAGGCCGCTGTCCACGGTCAGAAGACTCGGGGTGATGGTATATTTCGTAAAAGTCCACGGAAGTCCTAAGAAAAGGATGCGTTTCCGCTCAGTAAACATGACGGTATCTTCATCGTCGATAAAAGTCTGGTTGTTTTTGTTATCTTCCATTGTACCTCTCCTTTGTCAAAGTGAAAATCATGCTCCAATTTTATTGTAACGGAAAAACTTTAAAATGCAATGGATTTTGTCTTGAAATCTCAAATTTCTTAGTATATGATGGTACAAGATTTAAGATATGAAGGAGGAGAACAATGCGACATTTAATGAGTCCGCTGGATTTCTCGGTGGAGGAACTGGACCAGCTTTTGGATCTGGCCTCGGATATTGAGAAGAACCCCGGGAAATATGCCCATGCCTGTGACGGTAAAAAGCTTGCAACCTGTTTTTATGAGCCCAGCACAAGAACAAGACTTAGTTTTGAAGCTGCCATGTTAAACCTTGGTGGTTCTGTTTTAGGCTTCGCCAGTGCCGATTCCTCGTCGGCAGCCAAGGGCGAAAGCATTTCTGATACAATTCGTGTGATTTCCTGTTATGCTGATATATGTGCCATGAGGCACCCGAAGGAGGGCGCCGCCCTTGTTGCGTCCCAAAAATCCGGGATTCCCGTCATCAATGCAGGTGATGGTGGACATCAGCATCCGACACAGACGCTGACGGATTTGATGACGATCCGCTCCTTAAAGGGAAGGTTGGGAAATCTGACCATTGGACTGTGTGGGGATCTGAAATTTGGCCGTACGGTTCATTCCCTGATCAACGCGCTGATTCGTTATGAGAACGTGAAGTTCATCCTGATCTCTCCGGAGGAACTTCGGATTCCGTCCTATATCAGGGATGATGTCCTTCGGGCCAACCATATCGAATTTGAAGAGGTAGAGCGCCTGGAGGATGCCATGAATCAGCTGGATGTCCTCTACATGACAAGAGTGCAGAGAGAGCGATTCTTTAATGAGGAGGACTATATCCGCTTGAAGGATTACTACATTCTGACCAAGGAAAAGATGGAGTTGGCCAGAGAGGATATGCTGGTGCTGCATCCTCTGCCAAGAGTCAATGAAATCTCCGTGGAGGTGGATGATGATCCCAGGGCTGTCTATTTCCAACAGGCCCAGTACGGCGTGTATGTCCGGATGGCACTGATTCTGACGCTGCTTGAAATAACAGTAATGTGACAGGGGCACGAAGTTAGATTAGGAGGACGATATGTTAAATATTAGTGGAATTCATGAGGGTTTTGTGTTAGACCATATTCAGGCAGGCATGAGCTTACAGATTTATCACGACCTGAAGCTGGACAAGCTGGACTGCTCGGTTGCTATTATCAAGAATGCCAAGAGCAGTAAGATGGGCAAGAAGGATATCATTAAGGTGGAATGTCCGATCGAGGCGTTGGATCTGGACATTCTTGGATTTATTGACCACAATATTACCGTCAATGTCATTAAGGGCGATAAGATCGTGGAGAAGAAGATCCTTAAGCTGCCGAAGCAGGTCAAGAACGTGATTAAGTGTAAAAATCCCCGCTGCGTGACCTCCATTGAGCAGGAACTGGATCAGATTTTTCTTTTGACGGATGAGGAAAAGGAAGTGTACCGCTGCAAATACTGTGAGGAAAAGTACACAAATCCGAACCGGCGCAAGATCAAGTTCGGATAGATCCGTGCCGCACGAAAATCAGTGTGGGAAGTTTTTATAAACTTATATATGTAGACGGCGGCTGCCTTTCGGGGAATCCGCCGTCTGTTTTTTTTTTGTGCAGGATCGTCTGTGTTTCGTTTTGGGGGTCTCGCTGCTTACCGGACTTGCCGAGTTACCGTTGATCGCCGGTTTTCATAGCACAGCAGACGCTCAAAGAAAATACCTGCCAGAACCCATATCGGGAAGTAGTCCAACCTTACGAGACCATTGATATTGTTGGGAGTTCCTGCATAGTTCCAGGGACAGACCCCGAAAAATCCTAAAATGCTTCCACTTATGAATTCTCCGATCATAATGGCTGCAGCATACAGACATCCGCGAATCAGAATAGGAAGTCTTTTGATTTTCCGGTAAACAGGGTAGATGAAGACGGCCATCCCGTAGATAGGAAACATCCACAGGGAGGTATAGCCCATCAGGTGAGCATCTCCGCGGATCAGGGCACCGAAGGCAGTAAACAGAATTTCCATGCACCAGCCCGTCAGCCCACAGATTATAAAATTTTTCAGATTCATTCCGCCCTCCAATCAAACTTTTTATCATTTGGGTTGTTACTGTTTCCGTCCGGCAAATCATTGGCTGATTTCCTTTGTGCAGTAAGGTACATGCAACCTTCAGAGTTAGTATTTCCTTGGGAATCCCATGGATATACTTGCAAAATCATGGAAGGAATTATATTATTATTTATTATGGCATATTTTCCGATGTTTATAGAAATTGAAAATAAAAACTGTCTGGTAGTGGGGGGAGGAGCCGTGGCTCTTCGGAAGGTGCAGGTGCTTTTGGATTTTGGCGCAAAGGTTTTCGTTGTGGCACCGGAATTTCTGCCGGAACTCTGCGCTCTGGAGAACCAGGGCGTAAGACTGTATCCGAGGCCTTTCTGTGAGGAGGACCTGACCGGCTGTATGCTGGTGGTGGCGGCAACAGATGATGCTGCCCTGAATCACCGGGTGGCAGAGTGTGCCAGGCAGCTGCATATTCCTGTGAATGCAGTGGACCAGATAGAGGACTGCAGCTTTATTTTTCCCTCCTATGTGAGAGAAAAGAATCTGGTGGGGGCTTTTTCCAGCGGCGGTAACAGTCCGGTTATGACCCAGTATCTGAAGAAGGAAATGGCGAAGGTGCTGACACCGGAACTGGGGAATGCCAATGAATATCTGGGCAGCCTCCGGGACAGTGTGAAGGTTCAGGTGGACGCGCAGACAGATCGAAAGAAACTATATCGGGAAGTGCTTGCGCGGCTGCTTTCCGATATTGAGGCGGGTGGAGACGGCAGCAGTCTTTCGGAGGAGGAGCGTTAGCTACGATAGCGTTTTGGGCATATTTACATCCCGCTAAATGCCTAAAATGTGGGTGCCAGAGCCGGATAATCCCATCCGCAGCCCACGAAAAGAGAAAAAAGAAGAGAAAGAGGGGAAAAAGCGGAGAAAGTGAAAAAAGAAAAGATAAATGGAAAGAAGAGATAGAAAATGGAGCGTACAAGAAGATTAAGACAGACCGCGGTGATGCGGGATATGGTGAGAGAAAATCATCTGAGAGTGGATGAACTGATTTACCCGATGTTTGTGGCAGCAGGGGAAAATATAGTGCAGCCGGTGGAGTCCATGCCGGGGATCTGCCAGTATTCCATTGACCGGATGTGGGAGGAACTGGACCGGGTGGTGAAAGCAGGTATTCCCGCGATTCTTCTCTTTGGAATTCCGGATCACAAGGATGAGGTGGGCAGCGGCGCTTATGACGATCATGGGATTGTGCAGGAGGCCTTGCGGAAAATCAAAAAGGATTATCCAAAACTGCTGGTGATTGCAGATGTCTGTCTTTGTGAGTACACCTCCCACGGCCATTGCGGACTGGTGAGAGAAGGCGTGATTCTGAATGATCAGACGCTCCCGCTTCTTGCGAAAACGGCTGTCAGCTACGCGAAGGCGGGGGCGGATATCATTGCTCCCAGTGATATGATGGACAAGCGTATCGGGGTGATTCGGAAGGCATTGGATGAAGCTGGATT
Source organism: uncultured Lachnospiraceae bacterium (assembly GCA_945949045.1). GTDB lineage: Bacteria > Bacillota > Clostridia > Lachnospirales > Lachnospiraceae > Roseburia. Next base: position 7,537 of record CAMFDG010000015.1, on the reverse strand, counting down.
TGCCTACACACCGATCATGGCCTACTCTGCAAAATTTGCTTCCGGCTACTACGGTCCCTTCCGGGATGCGGCACATTCTGCACCGGGCTTTGGAGACCGTAAGACCTATCAGATGGATCCGGCTAACGGGCGTGAGGCCATGCGCGAGGTAGAGGAGGATATCAGGGAAGGGGCGGACATGATCATCGCAAAACCGGCGATGGCATACATGGATATCATCAGGGACATTCATGATTCCTATAATATTCCAATCGTGGCCTACAACGTCAGTGGCGAATATGCCATGGTGAAGGCCGCCGCAGCCAATGGATGGATTGATGAGAAAAAAATTGTCATGGAGAATCTTATCGGGATGAAGCGTGCCGGAGCCAAGATGATCATCACTTACCACGCCCTGGACGCCGCCCGGTGGATCACAGAAATGTGAAAGGTTCCAGAAATGTGAAAGGATTTGGGTATGACCGATAATAACTCAAGGAAATTATATGACAGGGCCGTTAAGCGCCTGCCGGGGGGCGTGAACAGTCCGGTTCGTGCATATCGCGCGGTAGGCAGAACCCCCCGCTTCATTGCAAAGGCAAAGAAAGACCGGATCATCGATGTGGACGGCAATGAGATGATTGATTATATCTGCTCCTGGGGCCCGGGGATTTTAGGACACGCAGATCCCCGGGTGCTGCGGGAGGTGACTGCCGCCTGTGAGGATGGCCTTACCTATGGGGCGCCCACGGAGCGGGAGGTGGAGATGGCAGAGCTTCTGGCAAAGCTGGTTCCCTCCATGGAGGTCAGCCGTCTGGTAAACTCCGGGACGGAGGCTGCCATGAGTGCGATTCGTGTGGCCCGGGGAGTTACAGGAAGAGATAAAATTATCAAATTCCGAGGGTGCTATCACGGACATTCCGATGGGCTTCTGGTGAAGGCCGGATCTGCAGCGCTTACCACTTCGGTGCCGGACAGTGCGGGAGTACCGGCGGATTATACAAAAAACACGCTGGTGGCAGAGTACAACGATCCGTCCAGTGTGGAGGCATTGTTTGCAGCAAATAAAGATGAGATCGCAGCGGTGATCGTGGAGCCGGTGGCAGCCAACATGGGAGTTGTTCTGCCAAAGCCTGGATTTCTTCCGTTTCTAAGGGAGATAACAAAACAGTATGGAGCTCTGCTTATCTTTGATGAAGTGATTACGGGCTTTCGACTGAGCCTTGGCGGAGCTCAGGAATATTATCAGATCAAGCCGGATCTTTCCACCTTTGGTAAAATCATCGGTGGTGGAATGCCGGTGGGAGCCTACGGGGGCCGGGAAGACATTATGCGCTTTGTCTCTCCGGATGGACCGGTGTATCAGGCAGGAACCCTTTCCGGTAATCCGGTGGCAACAGCAGCGGGGCTGGCCACCCTTCGGATTCTGGAAAAGGACCCGGGAATTTATGACCGTTTAGAGCAGAAGACAAAGCGCCTTGCAGATGCCGTGCGCCTCGCCGGGGGAGCCCGGGTGACGGTCAACCAGATCGGTTCTTTGATGAGTATCTTTTTTACAGACCGCCCGGTTTTGGATTATGAATCCGCAATGAGTGCAGACACAAAAGCCTATGCCGGATATTTTGGTTTTCTGCTGGATCATGGGATCTACGTGGCACCATCCCAGTTCGAGGCCATGTTTGTGTCCGATGCCCACGGGGAGGAGGACATTGACCGGACGATTCAGGTTGTGCAGGAGTATTTTGACCGTGGGTGATCATTTGCAGCTGCTTTGAACAGTCAGGATCATTTCATATCACATACAGGTAATTATATGATATTTTGCTATATAGGAATCAATTATAAGGATGCAGATCAGGATGTCAGGGATCATGTTTCCTTTACCGACAATCAGAAAATTGATTTTCTCCAGCATGCTTTTGAGGAGGGAATCAGACAGTGTATGGTGCTGTCCACCTGCAACCGCAGCGATGTGTTTTTCTTTGTACCGGAGCAGGGAGAAACTGCAGGAAAGACCCGGAATGATGAACCGGAAGAGGCAGCGCCGGAGACCGGCGGAAATCAGGTCTCTTTTCTCACGATGCGCCGCATGTACGAGGACATGTTTCCGGATATCTCAGGGGAACAGGTGAAAACATATCTTCGGGAAAAAACGGGAACGGAGGCTCTTTCTTATCTGTTTCGCGTGACAGCCGGCCTGGAATCCATGGTATTGGGGGAAGATCAGATTTTAGGGCAGGTGAAGGATGCCTTTGAACTGTCCAGGACCATGGGGTGCACAGGGAAGGAATTAAACAAGGTGGTCCGGGATGCCATTACCTGTGCCAAAAGGATGAAGACAAAGCTTCATATCAGTGAGAAGCCCCTGTCTGTCAGTTATGTGGGAATCCGGCAGGTGGAGGAGCAGTTTGGAATCAAGGGAAAGCGGGCTCTGGTGGTGGGCAGCGGAAAAACCGCAGTGCTGGCCCTCAGATATCTCTTTTCGTACGGAGCACAATCGGTTACGGTCTGCAGCAGGACATTTTCCCACGCGAAGGAACTGCTTAAGGAATTTCCGGAACTTTTGATTATCCCTTTTGAGAAGCGCTATGAGGCCATGAAAGAATGCGATATTGTTGTCTCTGCGACCGCATCGCCCCACCATGTGATACGAAAAAGTGAGCTGGTGCTTACGCATCCCATGGTGTTTCTGGATCTTGCGTCACCCAGGGATGTAGAGACGGCAATTGGTCAGGAGGCAAAGCTTTTTAATCTGGACAGTCTGGGGAAAATCGTTGATGCTAATCGCAGACAGCGTGAGGAACTGGTGGCAGAAGGGCAGAAGATGATCGATGAGGCGCTGGAGGAAACAGAGGAATGGTTCTCCACCACGGGCGTAGATGCCACCATCGAATCCATGCAGCAGCGGTGTGAAGAGATTGTGGAGGACAGCTTTTCTTATCTGAACCGTAAGCTGGACCTGAATGCCAGAGAACAGAAAATACTAAAAAAGATCCTGAAGGCGTCCCTGCACCGGCTTATGCGGGAGCCGATTCTTGAACTGAAGCAGGCCGGAACCAGGCAGCAGCAGGAGGAGTATGAGCGTACCCTGCAGGAACTTTTTCATTTGTAAAAGGAGAAAGCAATGCGGATCATAATCGGGACAAGGGGTTCCAGACTGGCGGTGGCCCAGGCAGAATATGTAAAACAACGCCTGGAGAAAAAATACCCGGAAGATGAGATATCCCTGAAGCTGATCAAAACCAGGGGAGACCGGATACAGAGCAGGTCTCTGGGGGAAATAGGCGGAAAAGGCGTTTTTGTCCGGGAGATCGAGCGTGCACTTTTGGACGGGGAGATCCAGCTGGCAGTCCACAGCATGAAGGATATGCCGGCAGAGGTGCCGGAGGGGCTTGTGTTTGCGAAAGCGTGGGAAAGGGAGGATCCCCGGGATGTGCTGGTTCTGCGGGAGGCCTCTTCTCTGGAAAACCTGCCGGAGAATGCCAGAATCGGGACCGGGAGCCTGAGAAGAGGAATACAGCTCAAGGCGCTCAGAGAGGATCTGGCGATTGTGGATATTCGCGGCAATGTGGAAACCCGATTGGAAAAAATGACAAGTCAGAAGCTGGATGGTCTTGTGCTGGCGGCAGCAGGCTTAAACCGTCTGGGAAAAGCTTCCCTGGTGACCCAGTATCTGGAGCCGGAGCAGATGATACCGGCCCCGGCGCAGGGAATCCTGGGTATTGAGCTTCGGGCAGATATGCCTGAGCTTCTGGACAGGATGAACGCCCTTTCTGATGAGAATACAGACCGGATCCTTCAGGCAGAGAGGGCCTTTGTCCGGATCATGGGAGGTGACTGCAGCCTTCCGGCGGGGGCTTTTGCCAGCCTTCTTCCGGATGGAGGAATATCCCTTCTGGCAGCCTTTGGAACAGGAGAAAAGGAACAGCTTTTCCGGGTTCGTGTCAACGGTAAGACCCCGGAGGAAGCAGCAAAAGCAGCAGCAAAAAGAATTCAGGAACAAATGGAAGGAATGCTATGAATATACAGATGCAGTTTTGCGGTTTGCTCATTTTGATTTTACTGCTTTATTTCTGTCTGAGACAGAAAGCGCTCTGGATGGCCACAGAGAAGCGTTTTTTGCATACGCTGTTTGTTGCAATATTCTGTGAATGTTTTGATATGCTGTCCATTGTGGCGATTGTATACCGGGAATTCTTACCCGGCTTTGTGCTGGCTTTGATTTGCAAAACGTATCTGGTATCTCTGGTGGCATTGGGGTATTCCTGCTACGTATACACAAGTGTGGATCTGCGGGATATAAAAAACGCACGGTTTCTGGCAGTTTCCAGCCGCCTTGGCATGGCAGTGGCTATGGTGCTGATTTATGTGCTGCCGATTGACTATTTTCATGAAGGGCGCAAAGTCTATACGCTGGGGCCCAGCGTGCAGGCAACCTATATTTTTGCGCTTCTTTTTGTGATCAGCAATATATACCGGCTGATCCGTTACCGGAAACTGGTGAATCAGAAAAGAGCGCATGCCATCGGTATGTGGATGGGAATGTGGATGGTTGCAACCATCATTCAGGCTTTCAATAACGCCATGCTTCTGGTGGGCTTTGCTACGGCTCTTGGCATGGTGGTTCTCTTTTTTGAACTGGAGAATCCGGAGGGAAACATGGACCGGGAGACCGGACTCCTCAACTCCCATGCGCTGCTGGAATTGATGAAGCACAAGTATGCGGATGGACAGTTCTTTTCCCTGCTTCTGGTTTCCATGGAGCAGTATCAGAGGGACACGGAGGAGATGGGCAAAATTGACAGTGTCATGCCGGAACTGGTGTCTTTTTTCTCAGCGATTCCAAATGCGCGGGTATTCAAGCGGGTGGAACACGATTTTGTTTTTCTTTTTTCGGACGAAGATGCGTTAAGGAAGGCCTTGGACATGGTGCAAAGTCGTTTTGCCGGAGAGTGGAAGGACAAAACAGCAGCATTCCTGATTGAACCGATTTATACCGTGCTGGAGGATAACTCTCTTGCCGCCAGTGCGGAGGAGGCTTTTCGGATTCTGGATGTCTGTAAGGCACATCAGGTGGACCAGGACGACAATCAGGTGGTGTTCATAAATCAGGAGATGATAGATGAACATCGGGGGAAGGAACACATTGCCAAAATCATCCGGAATGCTATGGCGGAGGACCGGGTAGAGGTTTTTTACCAGCCGATTTACGGAGTGCAAAAGAAACAGTTCGTCTCAGCGGAGGCTCTGGTGCGCATTCGAAATACCGATGGCTCGATTCTTCCACCGGGAGTATTTATTCCGGTGGCGGAGGAGAATGGCAGTATTCTGCGGCTGGGAGAGATTATTTTTGAAAAGGCCTGTCAGTTTATCGTAAACAACAACCTTCGGGAATACGGGATTCACTATATCGAGATCAATCTGTCCATTGAGCAGTGCGAGGATGAGGCCCTTGCTGAGCGCTACATTCGTATTATGGAGCAGTATCAGGTAGATCCCTCCTTCATCAATCTTGAGATTACGGAAACCGGCTCCATCAAGGCCAGAAATATACTGCTGCGCAATATGCAGAGGCTGATTGAATACGGGGTGTGTTTTTCTCTGGATGATTTCGGCAACGGCGAGAGCAATCTGAACTACATTGTGGACATGCCGGTGGAGATCATCAAGTTTGACCGGGATATGACCCAGGCCTATTTTAACAAGGAAAAGGCCAAATTTGTCATGAGCGCTGCGCGAAACATGATCCAGGAAATGGGCCTGCACATTGTGTCGGAGGGCGTGGAGACCAGGGAACAGTTCGAGCATCTCGCAAAGATCGGCATCGACTATATTCAGGGCTATTATTTTTCCAAACCGCTGCCGGCAGAGGAGTTTCTGGCCTTTGTACGGGCACAGGGAGGATATAAAAAATGAGTGGAATGGTATATCTGGTGGGAGCGGGCCCGGGAGACCCGGGGCTTCTGACGGTAAAAGGATTGGAATTAATGAAAAAAGCGGACTGCATCATCTACGACAGGCTCTGCTCACCGGAGCTGCTGGATTATGCGCGTCCCGACTGTGAATGTATCTATGCGGGGAAAGCAGATTCTCACCATACGATGCCCCAGGAAAAAATTAATGAACTTCTTGTTGAGAAGGCAAAGCGTTACAAGTGCGTTGTGCGTTTAAAGGGCGGTGATCCCTATGTATTTGGACGGGGCGGTGAGGAGGGAATTTATCTCAGGGAGCATGGCATCTCCTTTTTGGTTGTGCCGGGGGTGAGCTCGGCAATTGCAGGAGCGGCCTATGCCGGAATTCCGGTGACCCATCGGGGCATCGCCACATCCTTTCGTGTGATCACGGCACACCGGAGGACCGATTCCCAGGGGAAAAACAGCGAACAGGAGGTGTGTCTCGATTACAGCTCAATGTTGAATGAGGAGGAGACTCTGGTCTTTCTGATGGGGCTTTGCAGAGTAGAACAGATCGCCCGGGGCCTTCTTCAGGCGGGCAGAAGAGCAGACACTCCCGCGGCCGTCATTTCCCATGCAACGACACCTGAGCAGCGCACTTGTGTGGGGACCCTAGAAAATATAGCAGAGATGGTTGAGACCAGGGGGCTGACCTCTCCGGCAATGATTGTTGTAGGCGAGGTGGTAGGAATTAGGGATTTTCTGAATTCTTATGAGAAAAAGCCTCTGTTTGGAAAACGATATCTGATACCGAAAATAGGACAGGAGCCATCCCGTCTGGCAGCGGCTCTGAGAGAGAAGGGCGCAATGGTCACAGAGACTTTGGTGGGCCGGATCACAGGTATCCCTGCCCGCTATACCGGAAAAGAGCTTTCCGAGGTGGACCTTTTGATTTTTACCAGCGCCAACGGGGTGAAATATTTTATGAGGAACCTGTTCTCCTCCGGACTGGATGTTCGGGCCTTAAGTGACATGAAACTGGTGGTCATTGGAGAGAAAACGGCAGAGAAGCTTCGGGAGTACGGGCTTATCGCGGATCTTGTGCCGCAGCAGTTTGACGGCAAAACCCTGGCAGAGGAAATCAGGGCAGTCTACACGGATGTTTTTCATCGTCCCTTTGCCTGGTATCCTACGGCAAAAAATGCAGGGGATGATCTGGTGGATGACCTGCTTTCGGTCTGCGACTGCGGACGGCTTAACGTGTATGAAAATGTGGCATGTCAGAATGAGGAACCCGGGGATGGGGAGCTTATGTCCTATGACGGGATATTCTTTACCTGCGCCTCTTCGGCAGAGCGCCTGTTTGCCGGCCGAACCCCGGAATTTCTGGCCCGTCTGGCAGCAGAAACAAAAATTTATTCCATCGGTCCCAAGTGCAGCAGTGCACTGACGGCAATGGGGGCAACGCCCCTGATTGAGGCAGCCCCCCATACCTATGAGGGCTTACTGCATTTAATCAATTAACTGAAATTTCCCACACTGATTTTCGTGCGGCTCTGCCTGCCGCCGGAATTCTCCGGCCGGCGAATGAACGCAAATGAGCAAAGGAGCCGAAATTCGATACCAGACAAAACAGCAATTTGACGCGGGTTCCGCTATCCATC
>CAMFDG010000014.1 GCA_945949045.1 uncultured Lachnospiraceae bacterium | reverse complement strand
CTCTAGCGCCCATTTTTCGGCGCTTCTTCGGCTTATCTTGGGCGATTCACACGGGGTTCCGGCTCTAGCGCCCATTTTCCGGCATTTCTTTGGCTTACCGGGGGCGATTCACACGGGATTTCGCACTGGCGCCCATTTTCCGGCTCTTCTTCGGCTTATCTTGGGCGATTCACACGGGATTTCGCTCTAGCGCCCATTTTCCGGCGTTTCTTCGGCTTACCGGGGGTGATACACACGGGGTTCCGGCTCTAGCGCCCATTTTCCGGCATTTCTTTGGCTTACCGGGGGCGATTCACACGGGATTCCGGCTCTGTCGCCCATTATACATGGAGGGGTTCTGAATAATTATATAAAAAGAAACACCGCACCCGGCATAAGCCGATTTCTGTGCGGTGCGTGTTGCGATAAGGAATCCTCCTTACCGCAGTCTTAGCGATAAGGAATCCTCCCGCAAGCGGGTCCCTCCTTACCGCAGCTTTAGCGATAAGGAATCCTCCCGCAAGCGGGCCCCTCCTTACCGCAGCTATTGCATAATCTCGACGATTACTTTTTTGTCTTCCTTGGAGGCCGCTGCCTTAACGACGGAACGGATTGCCTTGGCGATACGCCCCTGCTTTCCGATGACCTTGCCCATATCGGACTGGGCAACGCGCAGCTCCAGAATGGTACCCTTTTCGCTCTCGGTCTCTGTCACAACGACTTCCTCCGGCGAATCAACGAGTGCCTTTGCAATTACTTCCACTAACTCTTTCATGACACACCTCCAACGTTACCTCCCGCCTGCCAACAGCTGGCGGGATATAGCCAGACAGTATTATTTCTCAATACCGGCTGCCTTGAAGATTCTGTTTACGGTCTCTGTCGGCTGTGCACCGTTAGCTAACCACTTCTTTGCTAACTCAGCATCAACATGATACTCGCTCGGGTCCTTTGTCGGATCATAAGTTCCGATCTCCTCGATGCATCTTCCGTCTCTCGGAGAGCGGGAATCTGCAACAACGATTCTATAGAAAGGAGCCTTCTTCTGTCCCATTCTTCTAAGTCTGATCTTTACTGCCATTACTTTCACCTCCTCATAGGTTATATGTTAAAATTTATTAAAAGGGAAGTCCTTTGAACATTCCTCTTTTACCACGTTTACCGCCCATCATTCCGGGCATCTGCTTCATCATCTTCTTCGTCTGCTCAAACTGCTTCATCAGACGATTGACTTCAGCAACCTCCACACCGGCACCCTTTGCAATACGGTTCTTCCGGCTGGGATTCATCAGGTTCGGATTCTTGCGTTCCTGAGGCGTCATGGAATAAATAATTGCCTCCACCCGCTTCAAGTTCTTCTCCGCTTCGTCCGTATCGATCTCAGGCATCTTGCCGCCGCCAAGCCCGGGCATCATGCCCATCAGGCTGGACAGACCGCCCATCTTTTTCATCTGGCTCATGGACTCTAAGTACATCTCGAAGTCGAACTCGTTCTTTCGCATTTTCTGCTCAAGTTCTTTGGCTTTCTCCTCATCCATGCTCTCCTGCGCCTTCTCGATCATGGTAAGCACATCGCCCATACCAAGGATCCGGGAGGCCATACGATCCGGATAAAACTGCTCCAGATCCGACAGTTTCTCGCCCATTCCTGCATAGAGAATCGGCTTTCCGGTCACAGCCCGGATAGAAAGGGCCGCACCACCTCTGGTATCGCCATCCAGCTTGGTAAGCACCACGCCGTCGATACCGATTTTATCATTGAAAGTGGTTGCCACATTGACCGCATCCTGACCGGTCATGGCGTCCACCACAAGGATCGTCTGAAATACATCCACTGCCTGCTTGATCTCCACAAGCTCCGCCATCATCTCCTCATCTACATGGAGACGGCCCGCCGTATCGATGATCAGCACATTACACTCATTCTTCTTCGCATGCTCCACAGCTGCCTTTGCAATGTCTGCAGGCCTGTTCTTATCTCCCATGGAGAATACCGGAACACCTTGCTTCTCACCGTTGATCTGCAGCTGCTCGATGGCTGCCGGACGGTACACATCGCAGGCCGCCAGCAAGGTCTTCTTGCCCTTGGTCTTAAGCTTTCCGGCAATCTTGGCCGTCGTAGTCGTCTTACCGGCTCCCTGAAGGCCCACCATCATGATGACCGTCAGCTCCTTACCCGGACGAAAGGCAATCTCGGTAGTCTCAGAGCCCATCAGGCGGATCATCTCTTCGTTGACGATCTTAATCACCATCTGTCCCGGATTCAGTCCGTTCATCACGTCCTGACCGATAGCCCGCTCCTGCACATCCTTCACAAACTGCTTTACCACACGGAAATTGACATCTGCCTCTAAGAGCGCCATCTTGACTTCCTTAAGAGCGGTCTTCACATCCTCTTCCGTGAGCCGGCCCTTGCTGCGGAGATTCTTGAATACATTCTGTAATTTTTGGGAAAGACTGTCAAATGCCATCCTACAGTTCCTCTAAAATCCGGTTTGAAATCGACTCAATCTGTTCTACAATCTGGCTGTCATTGGTTTTTTTCAACCGCTCGGAAAGCTTGTGAATCTCTTCCACATCCTTCTTCACGGAAAGAAATTTCTCTACAAGATGAAGCTTTGTCTCATAAGATGCAAGCTTATGTTCGCAGCGCTTAATCATATCCGCCACGCCCTGTCTCGTGATTTTCTCTTCCCCCGCGATTTCCCCGAGAGAAAGGTCATTGAAGACAAAATCCTCATAGATCCGGCGCTGATGCTCATTCAGCAGTTCGCCATAAAAATCATATAAATATGCCTGTTTCAGCTTCTCTTCCACATCAATCACCTTGGATACTTTATCATATCATGCCATGGGTGTCAAGTATTTTTTCTTGACAGTTTTTCGTTACGATTCGCATTCTGCCTTTGAGTTGCATAAGTTTTTTTTCGTATATACTTATTACAGAAAAATATAGATAAGCACACGGAAAGGAAGTGTATGTTATGCCTCCAGCATTACAGGCCAAGCAGGAAATCATCACTCTTGAACAATACGAAGCTCTTCCGGAAGATAAAAGAGTCGAAATCTTCGAAGGTGTCGTCTATGATATGGCCAATCCGTCACAGGAACACCAGGCAATCTCCATGGAACTGTCAAACATCATTTACAATTACATGAAACGTAAAAAAGGCTCATGCCAATTATTCAGCGCTCCGTTCGATGTTAAGCTGTCTGATAAGCCTCTGACAATCGTTCAGCCTGACATTATGGTTATCTGTGACAAAGATAAACTCGATGGAAAGCGATGCAATGGTGCTCCTGATTTCATCATTGAAATTGTTTCCCCTGGTAATCCGTCAGACGATTATATCCGCAAACTCTACTACTACAAGAATTATGGAGTACGTAAATACTGGATTGTAGATCCGAGAAAAAAAACTATTACCGTAAATTACTTTGAGAATGATATTGTAAGCGTTCAGTATCCTTTTGACTCCATTATCAAGGTCAATATCTATGAAGACCTGCTGATCAACTTTTCTGAAATCGCAGATATATTGGATATTTAATCTTTGCACCAAAACAAATAAAAAGCCATGCAGCAACACGCTTTTGTGTTATGGCATGGCTTTCCTGCCTGTCTGCTGTCTATATCATTACGCAATATCTTTCCTGCTATAGTGCCAAAAAGCAATCACCACTCCCACTGCAAGATATCCCGCACCGATGCAGAGAAGCTTTGTATCCAGCGCATTTTCCGCAATAATCGTGGAGGCATCCGCGTAAGCAAAGGGTGTAACATACTTTACCCATTCTGCCTGATCCGAGATATTCCCGAATAGATTCAGAAAATAGAAAAGCATCCCGATTCCAATACCAAACCCTGCGGATGAGCCTTTTAAAAACGCTGACAGCGCAAAGCAGACCGAAGACACTTCCAGTGCAAGAAACAAATTTGCAGCAAAAACCATGGAAAGCTCCTTCCATTCAATTTCTTCTCCCACACAGGGAAAGGAAATCACTGTTCCCGCAAAATTCACCAGGTAAAATACCACCAGCAGTGTATACATAGCTGCCAGCTTCTCCACCAGCACTCTGTTTCTGCTGACAGGATGCGTCAGCAGGAATTCTGCCGTATGCAGATTTTCCTCCTTTGCCAGCATCCCGATTCCCAGAAGCGCTGCAAACATCACTCCTCCAAGAGCCAGTATATTTCCGCACTCAATGGCAAAAAATCCCAATGCATCCCCAAAATTCACCTGATCCATCCCAAATGCACTGGAAAATCCCCCCATCTGCGAAAACATTTCACTGACCGAATCTGCCTGCTTACGCATCTGCGGGTACAGCATCATGCAGACGATGTTCATTACCGCTACGGAAAGGGTCCATATCCATAAACTTTTCTGATTCTGTTTCCACTCGTGTATATATATTGTCATTTTTACTCTCCTTAAAGTAATTTACTAAAACTTCCCACACTGATTTTCACGCGGTCCCGCCTGCCGCCGGGGTTCTCAGCAGATGAATAGCGGAACGGTTCGGAAAAAATTGAGTGTCTGCCGTAGGCGGTCTCCACTGCGGAAGTGTTCGTCTGGCGAATGTACACAAACTTAGAGCCGGAATCCGATACCTGACAAATCTACGCAATTTGCGCGAATCGTTCCGCTATCCATCTTCTGAGAACCCAGGCGGCAGGCGGAACCGCGTGAAAATCAGTGTGGGAAGTTTTTTCTATTTTATTGATAGTAGTGCAGAAAGATTTCCTCCATATCCGGCTCCTCGATCAGAAGGTCGGTAAGGGGCTGCGTGTGCAAAACAGAAAGCAGCTGCTTCGGGTCTCCCTGATATAGAAAATGAATCTGGTCTCCATCCTTTGTCACCTTTTTTGCACACTTTTCCAGTGCTTCCGGAAGACGGGTAAGACCGTTTACAGTCACCTTTCTCGCATTACCCGAGATCAGATGCTCCACACTGTCTTCTGCAATCACTTTTCCCTCCCGGATAATGGCCGCCCGCGTGCAGTATTTTTTCACCTCTGACAGCACATGGGAGGATAAAAAAAAGGTCGCACCCTCTTTATTCCGCTCCAGAATCAGGTCAAAAAACTCCTTCTGGATCAGCGGATCCAGTCCACTGGTGGGTTCATCAAAGATGGAAAGTTCCGGCTTATGCTGCATGGCACAGACAATTCCCACCTTTTTCCGGTTGCCCAGGGACAACTGCTCCACCTTTTTGTCTACATCCAGCCGCAGACGTTCACAGAGCATATCCGCCTGCTTCCGGCAGTCCTTCCCCCTTAATTTCGCCGACAGGGCAATCACATCTTTTACTTTCATCCCTTTGTAAAAGACCGTCTCCGATGGCATGTAACCGATTCTGCTTAAAACATCCTTTTTGTCCTTCACGCAGTCCCGTCCCAAAATGGCTGCCGTCCCTCCGGTGGGCTTTATCAGTCCCAGCAGACTACGGATGGTTGTGCTTTTGCCCGCTCCGTTTGGTCCCATAAATCCGTAAATTTCTCCTGCATTCACGCGAAGACTTACGTCCGTAATTCCCCTTGCTTTCCCGTAATTCTTCGTCAAATGTTCTGTCTGAATTACTGTTTCCATCCCATTCCCCTTTCCATTTTTATTTACATTTACTATAACAGGCCAACAGGTTTTTTCAAAAAAAACAGGGTAAGATGCACTTTTCTTCCGACAAACTGCATAATACCCTGTTCTTTCATCTCACTTACTAAAACTTCCCACACTGATTTTCGTGCGACTCTGCCTGCTGCCGGGATTCTCCGGGGATGGATAGCGGAACAGTTCGCGCAAATTGCGTAGATTTGTCAGGTATCGAATTTCGGCTCCAAGTTTGTGTACATTCGCCAGACGAACACTTCCGCAGCGGTGCCCGGCTATGACAGACACTCTCATGATTCCTTCACCTAGTGCGAGTAAATCGAGTGTCTGTCATAGACGGGCGCCGCTGCGGAAGTGTCCGGCTGTCGAATGAACATAAATAATCAAAGGAGCCGAAATCCGATACCAGACAAATCAGCAATTTGATGCGTGTTCCGCTATCCATCCCCGGAGAATCCCGGCAGCAGGCAGAGTCGCACGAAAATCAGTGTGGGAAGTTTTTATCACTTATCAGATTACCGTACGCACGATCTTCGGCTTGTAACCCGACTTCTCCAGTGCTTTGATAATCTTCTTCTTGTGATCGGTTCCGAAGCACTCAAGCGTAATACGAAGTTCTACCGCCGCATTGCGGTTTGTTGATACAAACTGGTTGTGCTCCAGCTTGATGACATTGCCCTGCTCCTTCGCAAGGGTTTCGGATACTTTAGCCAGCTCGCCCGGCTTATCCGGAAGCAGTACGGATACAGTAAAAATACGGTCGCGGAAAATGAGTCCCTGCTGCACAACAGAAGACATGGTAATCACATCCATGTTGCCACCGCTTAAGATGGATACCACACGCTTATCTTTCACATCCAGATGCTTTAATGCCGCAACGGTAAGAAGACCTGAATTCTCCACGATCATCTTGTGGTTTTCTACCATATCCAGGAAGCTGACGATCAGTTCGTCATCGGACACGGTAATGATATCGTCCAGATTTTTCTGGATATAGGGAAAAATATTGCTGCCCGGCGTCTTCACTGCGGTACCATCGGCAATGGTGCTGACGTTGGGAAGTGTTGTCACTTTGCCTGCCGCAAAGGATGCCTGCATACAGGCGGCTCCCTCCGGCTCCACGCCGATGACTTTGATCTTGGGATTTAACAGCTTGGCAAGAGTGGACACGCCGGTAGCAAGACCACCTCCTCCGATGGGCACGAGAATATATTCCACCAGAGGCAGCTCCTTAAAGATCTCCATAGCGATGGTTCCCTGTCCCGTTGCAACCGCCAGATCATCGAAGGGATGAATAAATGTATAACCGTACTTTTCTGCCAGCTCAAGCGCATGGGCACAGGCCTCATCGTAAACATCTCCGTACAATACCACCTCTGCGCCATAGTTCTTAGTGCGGTTCACCTTGATGAGAGGTGTGGTGGTGGGCATCACGATCACGGCCTTGCAGCCGTAGCATTTTGCCGCATATGCCACGCCCTGGGCATGGTTTCCGGCAGAGGCGGTAATGAGTCCCCGCTCTCTTTCCTCCTCCGTCAGGGTGCTGATCTTGTAGTAAGCGCCCCTGACCTTGTAGGCACCGGTAAACTGCATATTCTCCGGCTTCAAATACACCTTGTTTCCTGTCTGTTCACTCAAATAATCACTGTATACAAGCTTGGTCTCCAGAGTAACCTCTTTTACCTTCTCGCTTGCTTCCTCAAATTTATCCAATGTCAGCATCTGATACCTCCTCCTGTTTTACGTCAAATAATGCATTTACAAACTCATCTGCGTCAAACTTCTGTAGATCGTCAATGGTCTCACCCACACCGATATATTTAACCGGAACCCCAAGCTCCGACTGGATTGCCACGGCAATTCCACCCTTGGCGGTTCCATCCATCTTCGTCAGAACAATACCGGAGATTTTTGCCACTTCGGAAAATTCCTTTGCCTGGACAAGAGCATTTTGTCCGGTTGTTGCATCCAGCACCACCAGAGTCTCCCGGTAGGCATCCGGATATTCTTTTTCCAGGATCCGGTTGATCTTGCCCAGCTCATTCATCAGATTCTTCTTGTTGTGGAGCCGTCCTGCCGTGTCAACCAAAAGCACATCGGCATTTCTGGCCTTGGCTGCAGCGGTGGCATCAAATACCACAGAGCCCGGGTCCGCTCCCTCGGTTCCGCCGATCATCTCCACGCCGGAACGGTTGGCCCATTCCTTTAGCTGGTCTCCTGCCGCTGCCCGGAAAGTATCCGCCCCGGCAATGATGACCCGTTTGCCCTGGTCTTTCAGTTTTCCTGCCAGCTTGCCCACGGTGGTGGTCTTGCCAACACCGTTGACACCGATCACCAGCACCACGGATTTCTCCTCCTCAAAACGGTAGGCGGTCTCGCCCACCTGCATCTGCTCCTTGATGCTGTCGATCAATAGCTGCTTGCAGGCGATGGGCTCCTTCACATGGTTTTCCTTTACTTTCTCCTTCAGATTGTCCAGGATCTCCTCCGTAGCCCGCACGCCAAGATCTCCCATAATGAGGATTTCTTCCAGTTCCTCATAGAACTCGTCGTCAATTTTGGAGAACCCGTGAAAAATGGAATCCATCCCGGATACAATATTGTCTCTTGTCTTCTTCAAGCCCGCTACCAGCCGGCTGAAAAACCCCTTCTTTTCTGCCATATTTTTTCCTTTCTATACGAAACACATCAGGAATTTTTCCCGATGAATTACTTTACAAACGTGATCACTCCGTCAGGTCGTTCTCAATCAGATTGACGGAAACCAGCGTGGACACACCCTTCTCCTGCATGGTAATACCGTACAGCCGGTCTGCCGCCGCCATGGTTCCACGCCTGTGGGTGATCACGATAAACTGCGTATTTTTCGTCAGCTTGTTCAGATAACTTGCAAAACGGGTGACATTGGAATCATCCAATGCTGCCTCAATCTCATCCAGCAGACAAAAAGGTGACGGCTTAAGAGCCTGAATGGCAAAGAGAAGCGCAATGGCGGTAAGCGCCTTCTCTCCACCGGACATCTGCATCATATTTTGAAGCTTCTTTCCCGGCGGCTGGGCGATAATGCGTATGCCGCATTCCAAAATATCCTCGTCCTCCACCAGCTCCAGGGAGCCGTGGCCGCCACCGAACAGATGTCTGAAGGAAGCATCAAATTCCTTCTGGATCAATGCAAATTTTTCGGTAAACTGCTTACGCATTCCGTTGTCCAGATCCTCGATGATGCCCACCAGCGTCTTTTCCGCCTCGATCAGATCATCATGCTGTCCTTTCAGGAATTCGTATCTCTGGGAAACCTCCTTGTACTCCTCAATCGCATTGACGTTGACGCTCCCAAGCTTGCGGATTTCATCCTTCACTGCCATGACAAGCTTTTTCAACTCATTTAAGTCGGTATACTCTTCCTTTTGCAGCTCCAGGGCAGCGTGAGGCGTCAGCTCATACTCCTCCCAGAGATAATTCGTCTGATATTCGCCTGCCTCCTTCAGTTTCTCCAGCTGGCTGTTCAGACGGAAAATTTCCTTGTCCAGCTCGCTGCAGCGCTTGCTGACCTCCTCCTGTTTCTGGAAAAAGCCCTTGTAGCCCGCCGTCATTTCCTCCCTGGCAGCCAGACACTCCTTCAGCTTCTTCTCCATCTCATCTCCGGAGCCCTCAGAAGCGGCAATCGTCTTCTTAATTTCCTCAATATCCCGCCTCTTTTTCTCAGCGTCCTCCTTGGAACTCTTTGCATTTTCCAGAAGTCCGTTCCGCTCCTCGCTCAGCTTTTCAATTTCCCCATTGACACGGGAAAGATTCGTCTCATTAAATTCCTCGCTCTGTCGGATATTCGACTGCTCTAATGCAGCCGCAGAGAGCTTCTCGTTGGCAAAAGCCTCTGCCTTTTCCTGCTCCTTCAACAGCTCCTGGAAAGAATCTGCTGCTTCCTTGAGTTCCTCCTCCCTCCTGCCGGAGCTTTCAATTTCATCAGCAATAGCCTGCTGCTCACTGCGAATCTCCGCGATTTGCTGCTCCATCTTATTTTTCTCAGAAATCAGACCGGAATAGGCAGCCTCACTCTCATTTCTCTGTTGTCTTGCCCGGTCTACATTGAGCTTAGCGGTATTCTGGATCAGATACTGCTTCTGCAGTTCCTCTGATACCTCCTCCAACTCATCCGCATTGAGCTCCGTCGCCGTTGCGATGTCCTCCCTGCGATCCTTTAATTCCTCCAGCTCCCTTTGAAGATCATGGATCTTTTTCTCCAGTTCTTCAATCTCCCGCTTTCGTGCCAGAAGATTGGAGGAATTCTTAAAGGCACCACCGGTCATGGATCCTCCCGGACTTAAATACTCCCCCTCTAAGGTAACAATATGTAAGCTGTAATGATTTTTCTTTGCCAGGGCAATGGCGTGATCAATGTCATCCACCACCAGCACACGGCCCAGGAGATATGCTGCCACCTCATCATACTTCGGATCACATTTCACCAGCCGGTTCGCGATACCGATCACTCCCGGTTCCGAAAGAGCAGCTTCGTTCTTCGGATTGCTCTTGGCACTCACACTGGTCAGGGGCAGAAAGGTTGCACGGCCAAGACGATTCTGCTTTAAAAAGCCGATCATCTTTTTCGCGGTAGCCTCATCCTCCGTCACGATATTCTGAATATTACCGCCCAAAGCCGTCTCGATGGCGGTCTCATATTTGCGCTCCACCTGAATCAGATCCGACACAACGCCAAGAAGCCCTGGATTATCTTTTTTCTGCTCCATCACTTTACGGATGCTGTTGCCATAGCCATCGTAGCGCTCGGCAATGCCCCGCAGCGATTCCAGTCTGGACTGCTGCTTGTGGAAAAGGGTCTGCTTTTCCTCCCGGAGGCGGCCATTCTCCTTCGCCTTAAAACGCCACTCCTTTGCCTTGTCCTCCAGACTCTTCTGCTTCGTCTTCAGATCCTCGATTTTCTGGCAAACTTCCTGATAGGCCTTCTCGTCCTCCTTAAGATGTGCCTCCAGATCGGCCTCCTTGGTTTTCCGGTCTAAAAGGCGTTTGGTCAGCTCCGCCTTACGGATATTGGTCTGCTCCAGCATAGTCTCGCAGCGCTGCTTTCGGGACTGGATACCAGCCTTATTGTTCAAAAGTTCAAAGAGCTCCTTCTGGCCCTCCTCAATCTGCTTATTGAAATCGGAAAGCTTCGCCTGCACCGCATCCAGCTCTTCCTGCGCCTCCTTCTGCCGGGCAAGCACCTCCGTGAGCTTTGCGTCCAGTCCGGCCTTCTCTTCCTCATAGGACGCCTTTTCTTTCAGGCGCTCCTCCTTTTCCTTCTCGATGGCCTCCAAACGACTGCCAAGATGCTCATCCGTCATCTCCGCCGCCCGGATCTGTTCCGTCAGAATCTGGATCTGGCTCTCCAGCTTTCCCTTCATCACAGAGGCGTTACTGATATTTTCCCGGATAGAATTGATCTGCTCGTCCATATCCGACATTTCCTGCTCCAGCTTCTCGTACTCTGTGCGGATATTTTCCTGTTCCGCTGTACTTTCCTTTAACTGGGCATCGGCTATGTCAAACTTTGCCTTGACTTCCTTCTGCTGAGCCTCGATCCGCTCCGATTCCAGAAGAAACATGTTGACATCATAGTCCTTCAGTTCCTCTTTCTTCTTCAGATAGGTCCTTGCCTTTTGTGACTGTTGCTCCAGCGGCCCCACCTGACGCTCCAGCTCCGCTAAAATATCATTGACACGAACCAGATTGTCTCTCTCGTTATCCAGCTTTTTCTGAGCTGAGATCTTGCGCTTCTTGAATTTCACAATGCCCGCAGCCTCGTCGAAGAGCTCTCTGCGTTCCTCCGGCTTGCCACTTAGAATCCGGTCGATCTGGCCCTGCCCGATGATGGAGTACCCCTCCTTGCCGATTCCTGTATCGTAAAAAAGCTCCGAAACCTCCTTCAGGCGGCAGGGCGCTCCGTTGATCAGATACTCGCTCTCCCCGGATCGGTAAAGCCGCCTTGCCACTGTCACTTCCTCATATTCAATTGCCAGCTTGTGGTCCGAATTGTCTAATGTAATGGCCACATAGGCATAGCTCAAGGGCTTGCGGTTCTCGGTTCCCGCAAAAATCACGTCCTGCATGGAGGAGCCGCGAAGCTGCTTAACAGACTGCTCTCCAAGTACCCAGCGCACGGCATCCGCTACGTTGCTTTTACCACTTCCGTTGGGACCCACAATGCCGGTAATTCCCTGGTGGAATTCAAAAACGATCTTATTTGCAAAAGACTTGAAGCCCTGTACCTCAATACTTTTTAAATACATTACCTGCTCCCTTTTCCTGCATTGATTTTCAGCAGCGCGTTATAGGCCGCCTCCTGCTCTGCCGCCTTCTTGGTGTGCCCGGTGCCGCATCCCAGTACCTGCTGCTCCACACGCACCTCCACGGTAAAGCTCTTATTATGATCCGGTCCCGACTCGTTTGTCAGAACGTAGGTAAGATTCTCATGCTCCCCCTGCACAACCTCCTGCAGGATAGTCTTACTATCATAAAAGAGTTTCTTGTGTTCAATGTCCTTAAGGATAAATTTCAGTATGAACTCTTTTGCGTTAGTAAAACCACCATCCAAATAAATTGCCCCGATCACTGCCTCCAGCGCATCTGAGAGAATCGATTTGCGCTCCCGTCCACCGGTCATATCCTCGCCCTTGCCCAGAAGCAGATAATCTCCCAGAGAGATTTCCCTGGCACAAAGCGCCAGTGTCGGCTCGCAGACAATGCTGGCCCGCAGCTTGGTCAGTTCTCCTTCCGGAAGATCCTCATGCTCCCGGTACAGAAAATCGCTGGAGATAATTTCAAGCACTGCGTCCCCTAAGAATTCCAGTCTCTCATTGTCGGACAGTTTTTTCATATGCTGCTCGTTGGCGTAAGAACTGTGGGTCAGCGCCTGCATCAGCAGCTTCTCATTTTCAAAATGATAACCTATCACCTTCTGAAACTTCTTAATCATATTCCTTCCTTTCTGCGAAATCCTGACACAATTTTTTAAACGAATAAGGAGTCCGTTTTCCGGACTCCTTGAAAGGCAATTATTAGTTGTTCAGTGCACTCTTGATCTGCTCTACTGCATCTGCCACCGTAACAATTTTCTCAGCCTGCTCATTTGGAATCTCGATATCAAATTCCTCCTCAAGCCCCATGATAATCTGGAATATGTCCAATGAATCCGCTCCCAGATCATCGATAAAGGTGGTTTCCATGGTAATCTCGCTCTCGTCTACGTTGAGAACCTCCACAATAATCTTTTTTAACTTTTTAAATTCCATTTTCTGCTCCTCTCTACTCTTTAATCATTTTCCTCAGAGTCTTTAATCTTTTCCTTAATGATTTCATTAATCTTCTGTTCCCGGAAGGTCACACACTGATAAATGGAATTGGTGATCTCCCTTGCCTTAGAACTGCCATGGGTCTTGACCACAAGCCCGTTCAGTCCCAGAAGTGGTGCTCCGCCATACTCGTCGGCGGCAAAGGTCTTTAAAGTCTTCTTCAAAGCCGGCAGTGCAAGTGCTGCACCGATCTTGCTCTTCACCGTGCTCATCAGCCCTCCCTTGATCACGCTGATCAGTGTGGAGCTTAAGCCCTCATACAGCTTTAAGATGACGTTTCCCACAAAGGCCTCGCATACGATTACGTCTGCTCCGCCGTGAGGAATCTCTCTTGCCTCGATGCTTCCCACAAAATTGATATCTTTGCATTCCCGAAGCAGTGGAAATGTCTCCTTTACCAGGGCATTGCCCTTCTCCTCCTCTGCGCCGATATTGACAATGGCCACCCGGGGATTTTTCACGCCGATGACATTTTCCATATAAATGGACCCCATCTTTGCGAACTGAAGAAGATGCTCCGGTCTTGCATCCACATTGGCTCCGCAGTCGATCAGAAGCGATCTGCCAGACTCCGTCGGGATGATTGGTGCCAGCGGCGGTCTCTTGATTCCGCGGATCCTTCCCACAATGGTCTGTCCGCCCACAAGAACTGCTCCAGAGCTTCCCGCAGAGACAAAAGCGTCAGCCTCCTTCTGCTTTACCATATTCATGCCTACCACGATCGATGATTTCTTTTTGGATCGGATCGCCTGTACCGGTGGCTCTGCCATCTCGATTACCTCAGGGGCATCTACCACTTCAATCAATCCTGCCGGATACTGATATTTCTTAAGTTCCTCCTGTACGGCCTCCTCCTGGCCTACCAGGAATACCTTGATATCCGCACGGGAAGATACAGCATCTACGGCGCCCTTTACGACCTCGGCCGGTGCATTGTCACCACCCATGGCGTCCACTGCTACTCTCGTCACTGTCTGCATATTTGAAAGTCCTCCTTGAACATCGGTTCATGCAGAATTTGCCTACGGCAAATGAACCGACGCTGCATATCAAGTTTTTCCATGAAAAACTTGATACATTTTGCATCTATTAGAGAATATACTATATCTCTTTCTATAAATCAATGTGAAATTTCGAAAAAAAAAGGCTTTCCTGTTCGGAAAGCCTTAATTCTGGAATTAGTCCTGCGGAATGATCTCTTTCTTATTGTAAGATCCGCAGTTCTTGCATACTCTGTGAGGCATCATTAATGCACCACACTTGCTGCACTTAACCAAAGTCGGAGCAGACATCTTCCAGTTTGCTCTTCTCTTATCTCTTCTACCCTTAGAAGATTTATTCTTTGGACAAATTGACATTTGTTTACACCTCCTTAAACTTGTTAAATATATCCTGGATAGCGGCCATTCTTGGATCAAGTTCTGTTTTCTGGCAACTGCAGGCTCCCTTATTCAAGTTCATCCCGCAGACTTTACAAATTCCCTTGCAATCCTCCCTGCACAGAACTCTCATTGGCCAGTTCACCAAAATCTCGGCGTAGACAAGCTTGTCTACATCCAGTTCAAATCCAATCAGGTAATCCACTTCTTCCATGTCTTCATCCACAAGCTGCTCCTCTTCAATGCGAAGCTTCTTGTCAATGTCAAAATGGATTGGTGTCGGAACATCCTCCAGACACCTGCCGCACGGAATCAGCACCTCAAGATCCACCGTGCCTGTAATCAGTACCGCTGCATTCTCCTCATTACGAATATGAAGCGTCACCGGTGCTTTCTTTGTGATTGGGAATTCACCCAGTCGGGACTGAAAGGAGGTAAGGGAAATCTCTGCCTCTTCCGTCAACTCCCGGTTTATGGACTTTGCAATCATTGAAATATCAATATTCACAGCATTCTCCTAACCACACTTTATCAATTATACATACGACATTCTGGTTTGTCAACAAAATATTTCAAAAAAGCTGAATCGTAATCATCTGTTATCCCACAAGTGCCACGGTCTCCCGGCAGATTGCCAGCTCCTCATTGGTCGGAATGACGCATACCTTTACCCTGGAATCCGGTGTCGAGATGATCTTCTCCTCGCCACGGACCTTATTGGCCTCTGCATCCATTGTGATTCCCAGATATCCCAGATAAGCCAGGATCTTCTCGCGGATAAAGGAGGTGTTCTCTCCGATTCCGGCGGTAAATGCGATGGCGTCCACACCATTCATGGCTGCCACGTAGGATCCGATATATTTTGCAACGCGGTAAGCAAATACCTCGCAGGCATCAATGGCCCTCGGATTGCCTTCGTTATATGCTGCCTCAAGATCACGGAAATCGCTGGACACTCCGGAAAGTCCCTCAACACCGGACTTCTTATTTAAGACATTCATCACGCCATCGATGTCAAGATTCTCCTTCTTTGCAATGTACTCCATGATGGCCGGATCGATATCTCCGGAACGGGTTCCCATCACCAGACCCTCAAGCGGCGTCAGTCCCATGGAGGTATCCACGCACTCACCGTTTTGCACAGCACTGATGGATGCACCATTTCCCAGATGCGCCACGATAATTTTAGAATTCTTCAGATCCATTCCAAGGAACTTTGCACATTCCTTGGATACAAAGCTGTGGCTGGTTCCATGGAATCCGTATCTTCTCACCTTATATTTCTCGTAATATTCATAAGGAAGGCCATATAAATATGCCTTACGCGGCATGGTCTGATGGAAGGCGGTATCAAAAACCCCCACCATCGGCACATTCGGCATCAACTCCTGGCAGGCGCGGATACCGATCAGGTTTGCCGGGTTATGAAGGGGAGCCAGATCATTGCACTCCTCTACCTTTGCAAGGACTTCCTCATCTAATACAACAGATGCAGAGAATTTCTCACCGCCGTGCACGACGCGGTGTCCCACTGCATCGATTTCACTTAAGTCTGCCACTGCACCGGTCTTCGGATTATGCAGTGCATCAAGAACCATCTGGATAGCCTCCTTGTGGGTCGGCATCGGGGCCTCCGTAATTTCCTTATCCAGCCCCTCCTTCTGGTATACCAGTCTTCCGTCGATTCCGATTCTCTCACATAAGCCCTTGGCAAGCACCTCTTCTGAGTCAGAATTGATCAGCTGGTACTTAAGGGAAGAGCTTCCGCAGTTAATTACTAATACGTTCATTTCAAATCTCCCTTTTTGTTTTCTTATTTACAGTCATCATACGCTTTTTTGAGCATCCGCTCATGTATGAAATCGTACACAACTGCACAATATCTTTTTTTATTATAAACACTCTTTCGCCTGCATACAAGTAGAAATCTTTCCAAATCTATGGTAATCTTGAAAATACAGAAAACATGATCGAATGATATGACGTATGTGCTTACACATGAATGATTCAACAAGCCAGGAATTTCTTTTGGGCGCTTCAGTGAACATTTTTTCCATGCGCCCACAATTTTCCGGTCATAACCGAGAGCGCATTGTTTTTTGGGCGCTGGCTTATACTTTTTCTCTATTAGCCCATATTTCTTCCGTCACAGTCCTGAAACTTTGAAATCTTGGGCGCATAGGAAAAAACATTTACAAAGCGCCCATTTTCAGGAGCAAACCTCTATTGAGGTGGAAAATGCCCAATCCGGCAATGACTCTTTCGATTACTGAAACTCTGGACAAGACATGGAGGACATGATGCAATGAAAACTGCAGGCGTGATAGCAGAATATAACCCCTTTCACAAGGGACATAAATATCAATTGGATAAAATAAGAGAAGAGACAGGCGCCGACTACATCATCGTGGCCATGAGTGGCGACTTTCTGCAGCGGGGTGTCCCTGCCCTAACAGACAAATACCGGCGCACCCGGATGGCCTTATCTGAGGGCGCTGATCTGGTGC
This sequence comes from uncultured Lachnospiraceae bacterium, assembly GCA_945949045.1. Lineage (GTDB taxonomy): Bacteria > Bacillota > Clostridia > Lachnospirales > Lachnospiraceae > Roseburia. Next base: position 28,130 of record CAMFDG010000014.1, on the reverse strand, counting down.
TGGAGCTTCCGGCCGTTTACGCCACCGCCTCCGCGGAGATTTTTGCAAAAGGCGGAGTAAATCTGCTGGCGGCCACCGGCGTGGTGGATGTTCTCTGCTATGGCTGTGAAACCCTCCAGCCGGCCCTGATGAAAGGTCTTGTGTCCCTGCTGACGGAGGAATCACCGGAATATCAGGAAAAGCTCCGCGGCTGCCTGGCCGCCGGAGATTCCTTTCCCACAGCCAGAGCCAGAGTCCTTCGGCTTTTATATACGGAACGGTTCCCGTCTTCCTGTGATCATGCTTACTCTGATCCAAGCGGAAAATCTGCAGATTCTTCCGAAAACTATCCCCCAGGCAGGGAACTGGAGGATTTTCTCGCCTCTCCCAACAATATCCTGGCTCTGGAATACGAAAAGGCATTAGCCACACTGCCACACAGCATTCCCCACAGGCTGGCCTCCCATCCGATTCTTCGGGTTGGCGGCGGTTATCACAGCCGCGAGCTGATTCCTGCAATCGGCAGTTTCGCTGTCTCCTGTGATGCTGCAACCGGCAGTTCCGCTGTCTCCTGTGATCCTGTAGCCGACAGTTCCGCTGTCTCCTGTGATCCTGCAGCCGGCAGTTCCTCTGTCTCCTGTGATGCTGCAACCGGCAGTTCCGCTGTCTCCTGCGATCCTGCAGCCGGCTCTGCATCTGACAACTGCAATTCCGGCACTGCATATGCTTCCGCCACCGCCATCCGGGAAGCCCTGGAATCCTGCAAGAGCGAAAGAGACATCAGAAGTAAATTAGCCGGAAGTGTCCCCTCTTCCGTCCTTTCCATACTATGCGACGCTTGGGAACATCAGGCACTGCTTTGGGAGGATGATTTCTCTGCTGCCCTTTACACCAGACTCTGGGCCTGCAGAGAAAGCGGGTACGAGGCCTTTGCCGACTGCAGCCGGGATCTCTCCAACAAAATTCAAAACCGGCTGGATGAATTTGTAAGCTTCACACAGTTTGCCGGGCTGCTTAAGAGTCGTGATATCACCTACACCAGAGTCTGCCGGGCACTGACCCATATCCTGCTGGGTATCACAAAGGATCGTGTATGGTTAACCCCAGGTTATCTGCGGGTACTGGGCTTTCGGGACAGCGCCGCCGGGCTGCTCTCCGCCATAAAAAAAGAAGCCTCGGTCCCCCTGATCACCAAGGTTTCCGATGCTTCCCGTATTCTCTCTGAAGAAGCGTATGCCATGCTTCGGAAAGATATCCACTGCGCAGATCTATACCGGGGCATCGCTTCCATCCGATGCCACAGGCAGCTTTCCAATGAGTTCACCCAGGGACTGATCCTTCTGTAACTGCTTCCCGCACTACCGGGCCGGAGGATTATCGTCACAGTTCCATGATGATTTCTCTGGCCAGTTCCTCCTCGATGGGCTTCGCAAAAACACCCGGAGCAAACTCAACCACATCTCCGATGCCCTTCTGCAGCACAAAGCGAAGTTTCCCGTCCCGAACCTTCTTATCGGTATACAGTTTCTTCACAAGGGCCTCTCTGTCAATATAAGCCGGAATCGTGGTGGGCAGCCCGGCACGGGCATACAATGCCGTCACCCGCTGTGCCTCCTCCTCGGACATATAGCCAAGTCTTGCCGACAGCAAAACCTGAGCTGCCATGCCGATGGAGAGTGCCTCTCCATGAAGAAGCTGATAATCACTGACTGTCTCGATGGCCCGGCCGACGGTATGTCCCAGATTCAGGATTTCCCGCAGACCGCTCTCTCTCTCATCCTTCATAACCACATTGTATTTGATTTTACAGTTATTTTCCGCTATGTATTCGCAGGCAAAACGCGCGGAGGAAAGAATGTCCTCCAGATTTTCCTCAATAAATTCGAACATATCAAGACTGCCAAGGCATGCATGCTTGATGGTCTCTGCCAGACCGCTTCTCATCTGCCGCACCGGAAGTGTCTTCCAGGCATCGATATCGATGTAGACCTTTTTCGGCTGGTTAAATAAACCGATCAGATTCGTGGCAAGGGGTGTATCCACAGCAGTCTTTCCGCCCACAGAGGCATCTGCCGCCGCAAGAAGCGTGGTGGCGTAGTTGATAAAAGGAACTCCTCTTCCGAAGGTTCCGGCCACAAATCCTGCCAGGTCCGTTACCACACCGCCGCCCACAGCGATGATTGCGCAATCCCTGCGGTATCCCTTCTCCAGCATGGCATCCTCGATTTTGGCTTTGGTCTGTCTGGTCTTGCTCTTTTCTCCTGCCGGGAATACAAAAAGCTCTGCCTTAAAGCCCTCCGCCAGAAGACGCTCACAAATAGGTTTTGCGTACAGATCACACACATTGCTGTCCGTGATGACTGCAAGCTTTCTGATCTTGCCTAAGAGTCCGGTGCCCAGATCCTCCACCAGCTGATCCGTCAACCCATGGCCGATCTCGATCTCATAGCTGTCATCTACTACTCTTTTCAGTTCTACGTTAAATACACTCACTCTGTCACCTCTATTCAATACCGACAGCCTGCTTGGCCAGCCGGTCTGCTTCCTCGTTGCCCTCCACTCCGGAATGTCCCTTCACCTTCACAAAATGAAGCGTAATCTGCTCCTTAATGGATTGGACATACGCATGGTAGGCAATCGTTCCCTCTTTGTTCCGCTTCCATCTTCCCGTGGCCCACATCTCGATTCCAAGATAATCGTAATACACCGTCAGCTCCGAAAGGCCCAGAGAAACCGCAAGTTCCATGGCCTTCGTGCTTCCAAGGACCTCCCCTGCCACATTGCGCATGGATGCCATTTGCGGGTCATTACCCGAACCTTGAAGCTCATAGCATTTGCCCTGGGCCACCAGAAAACCTCCGTACCCATACACCGATGTGGCTGCGTTGAAGGAACCATCCACAAAGGCATAGTTGTCCGGAAACTCTTTCTCCGGAGAATGACCGTCATCTAAAAACAAAAGCGCCTCTTCCCTCGTCTGAAATCCCTTATATTCTGCCCCCGGAAAACCGGAAACAGCATTTTTGCAATCCTCCCAGTTCTCAAAGATCCCGGTTGTCTGCCCTTTTCGAACTGCATACCATTTTTTTGCCATAGCTGCGTCTCCGTCTATCTGAAACATCGGCCCAAAGGAAATTCACCCTCATCCGTTCTGCCTGTGAATCCGCTGGATAATCTCTTCCTTCAGATCCCTGGCCTTATCCTTGATCTTACTGGATGCCGTGCGGGACACCAGAATATAGGATATCAGCTTGGAAGCGATATCCACCTTTTCCAGGCGGACTGCCATATTCGCCAGAAGAAGATACAACGTATTCTCGTCCATTCCGCAAATCGGAAATACCTCCGCCTGTATGGCCTTGATAAAGCCGTCAAAGGCCTGCTCGTAATAAAGCCGCTCCTCCTTCCGATAGGAGGAAAGCTCCTCCGAATCCCCAAGGCCTTCATCCGCAAGGCCTTCCAGCCATCCACGGTATACCCAGGACAGTTTCAGACAGATATATGCCTTCTCGCTGGTCTTTCCCTTTTTGACCACCGCATTATAGAGTGCCAGCTTATAGCGTTCCACCGCCTGCTCATAGGAATACACCGCCTGCTCCTCTTTCGTCTTCTCCGGCACAAAGCCATCGCAGACCCCTTCCCTGATCAAGCGGATCTGTCCTGTGGTGATATGCGTAAAAAACCGGTTTAACGCCGTATATCCGCACTTTGGACAGGAGGTCACATCATATTTATTCGTATCAATATACTGAAACCTCGGGCGAAGATCAAAATCAGACTCAATTCTCCGAAGTCTTCCGTTTTTCACGCTAAGATTCATAAAAGTCTTTTCGCAGACCGGGCAGTGGACGGTCCTTGCCAAAAGAAATTCTTCCTCTGAATGTTCCGTTTTCTCCTCGGAGGAAGCACTCGGCTCCGACTGCTTTCGGTTGTTTTCCTCGTCGGAGAAAATGCTTTTCGTATTCAGTTTTTTCAGGCCAAATTTTTCTAACCCCTCAAATAAATCCATAGATCTCCCCTTGTAACTTTTTAACTAGGATTGACCGGCAGCTTGAAGGAACTCTTCAGGGAAACAATCCGGTTAAATACCGGCTGGCCCGGCTTGGAATCCTTGTAATCCGCACAGAAAAAGCCCTGACGTACAAACTGGAAGCTGTCATAAGCCTCCGCCTTCATCAAATCCGGCTCCACAATACAATCGTTCAGAACCGTGAGCGAATTCGGGTTCAGGTTGAGGCTTCCATCCTCATTGTAGACTCCCAGCTCCTCGTTGATCAGATTCTCATACAGGCGAACGCAAGCTTTCTCACCGTACTCTGCAGAAACCCAGTGAATCGTCCCCTTCACCTTACGTCCATCGGGGCTGTTGCCGCCTCTGGAGGCCGGATCATAGGTGCAGTGAATTACAGAGACCCTGCCCTTTTCATCCTTCTCAAAGCCCACGCATTTTACAAAATATGCGTTCATAAGACGCACCTCATTGCCCGGGAACATACGGAAATACTTCTTCGGCGGCTCCTCCATAAAGTCCTCTCTCTCGATATAGAGTTCTCTGGTAAAAGGCACGGTTCTTTGACCCAGCTGTGGATTTTCCAGATTATTGTCCACGGTAAGCAGCTCAGTCTGGCCCTCCGGATAGTTATCGATGACAACCTTGACCGGATCTAAAACAGCCATCATACGAGGCCTCTTCATCTTCAGGTCCTCACGGATACAGTACTCTAACATCGCGTAATCCACAGAACTGTTGGCTTTGGAAACACCACAGAGCTCTACGAATCTCTGGATTGATTCCGGCGTGTAGCCCCTTCTTCTTAAGGCGGCGATGGAAACCAGACGCGGGTCATCCCAGCCGTCCACAATATTCTCCTCTACAAGCTTCTTGATATATCGCTTTCCGGTGACCACATTGGTCAGGTAGAGCTTCGCAAATTCAATCTGCTTTGGCGTCCCCTCCGGGCTTGTCTTATAGCCCAGCTCCGTCACTACCCAGTCGTACAGCGGTCTATGATCCTCAAACTCCAGCGTACAGATCGAATGGGTGATGCCCTCGATGGCATCCTCAATCGGATGGGCAAAATCGTACATCGGATAAATGCACCACTTGTCCCCGGTATTGTGGTGGGTCATATGGGCCACCCTGTAGATAATCGGATCTCTCATATTGATATTGGAAGATGCCATATCGATACGGGCACGAAGCACACGGCTTCCATCCTCACACTCGCCGTTCTTCATTCCCTCAAACAGTGCCAGATTCTCCTCCACCGATCTTCCGGCGTAGGGATCCATCTTCCCAGGCTCCGTCAAGGTTCCCCGGTACTCTCTGATCTCATCGGCGGTAAGATCGGAAACATAGGCCTTTCCCTTTTTGATCAGCTTGATGGCAGCCTCATACATCTGGTCAAAATAATCGGAGGCAAAATAGATTCCATCCCACTCAGCTCCCAGCCACTGCACATCCGCCTTGATTGATTCCACAAACTCCACCTTTTCCTTCGTGGGATTCGTGTCGTCAAAACGCAGGTTGAATTTCCCGCCATATTTCTTTGCAAGACCGGAATTTAAAAGAATGGACTTGGCATGTCCGATATGAAGATATCCGTTGGGTTCCGGAGGGAATCTGGTCTTCACCGCCTCACAATTGCCCTCTGCCAGATCCTTCTCTATGATCTGCTCGATAAAATTCTTGGAAACTGCTTCATTTTCCATAACACTATTTCTCCTCTTTCTGCTTATAGAAAACGGAGCCCAGGCTGCTGCATAAGCTCCGTTACTTACGATATTTTCATTATAAAGACACCGCAAAATTTTGTCAATAATGACATCAGCGCACATGCTGGTGCGTGAAAAGATGGTCCTGACAATACTCCAGGTTCCCCTTGCATTTGCTGCAGTAGCGGAAGGTCAGCTCCGGATTCGTGATCTCCGTCCGTCCGCAGATGGCACATTTGTGCTTGGAAATGCCGGAGCCCGGCCTCGGCTCGCGAAACTGTGCCTGAAATTCCTTCTGGCGTTTCCTGTGCTTTCTTGTAATATGAATGCTGGCAAACCAGAAAAACAAAAACATATTGGCAATGGCCACTATCATCTGGGTGCTGGCCATAAGACCGAGCAGAATGCCGTTTTGTGTGCCGTAAGCACCGATGGCATTGGAAAAAATTCTGATAACCTCATACCCCATGTAAACCAGCTCGACTACCAGCATCCATTTCATCTTGATGGGCAGCACAAAAAACAGGAGAACCTGTCCCTCCGGCATACACATAGCCAGTGCTAAAAGAAGGGACAGGAGAATATAGTAGGTACTCAGATATACATCGATGCCCGTTCCCGTGACAAGAAAGCTCACAAGGTAAACCAGAAAGCCCGCCAGATCGCTTAAGATCATGCCGCCGAACAAAAATACATTCATGCGGAAGGTTCCCAGAAAGGACTCTAAAGAGCTGGCCCAGGACAGCACACACACAAGAAATAATATCCCAAAAATGTCTAAAGATGTGCTTGGCATAAACACCCAGGTAAAAAGCCGCCAGATCTGCCCGTGAAGAATTTCGCTGACAGAAAAGCTCAAGTAGGACAACAGCCCCGGTGCCGCCAGCGAAAACAGAAATCCAACAATGATCGCAACGACAAAATATCTGCTCAGGTTCGGGATCGCATGGCGTCCCCATTTTCGTTCCAGTTTATCCATCCAGTTCATATTTGACACCTCAAATGATTTATACAGTTCCGAATAGTCATCTTTACTCATTATATTTTCTAAAAGTCGGCTTGTCAACGAACCGCATCTTTAATTCCGAGATTTAATAAATTATTTATCTTTTCAATCATTGTTTTTTGCTTCTTCTTGTCGTATAATGTTGGTTGTTTACGATTAGGTTTTTTCTTATTTATAATATAGGACGAAAGACGGAGGTTCTTTTTCATGGAAAACAAATCCTTACATAAACTCGGTATTGATATCGGCTCTACCACCGTAAAGATCGCGGTGCTGGATCAGAATGACAAGCTTCTTTTTGCCGATTACGAGCGCCATTATGCCAATATTCAGGAGACATTAACCGCTCTTCTTCAGGAGGCGTATGACAAATTGGGGGATCTTTCCGTTGCTCCGATGATTACCGGTTCCGGCGGACTGACACTGGCAAAGCACCTGGACGTGCCTTTCGTTCAGGAAGTTATTTCCGTATCCACAGCACTGCAGCACTATGCTCCCCAGACCGATGTGGCCATTGAGCTGGGCGGCGAGGATGCCAAGATCATCTACTTTGAAGGCGGCAATGTGGAGCAGCGTATGAACGGCATCTGCGCAGGCGGTACCGGTTCCTTTATCGACCAGATGGCATCCCTCATTCAGACGGACGCTTCCGGTCTCAACGAATACGCGAAAAATTACAAGGCCATCTATCCAATCGCCGCCCGCTGCGGCGTGTTTGCAAAGACTGACATCCAGCCTCTGATCAACGAGGGCGCAACCCACGAGGATCTGGCAGCCTCCATCTTTCAGGCAGTAGTGAACCAGACCATCAGCGGTCTCGCCTGCGGCAAACCGATCCGGGGACACGTGGCCTTTTTGGGCGGCCCGCTCCACTTTTTATCAGAGCTTAAGGCGGCTTTTATCCGTACCCTGAATCTGGACAGTGAGCACGCGATCACACCGGAGAATTCCCATCTGTTTGCAGCCATCGGATCTGCACTGAACTACAAAGAGGATTCCGTGACAGAGCTGAAAACCATGATCGATCAGCTGTCAAACGGCATCAAGATGGAATTTGAGGTGGCAAGACTGGAGCCGCTCTTTGCCGACGAAAAGGAATACGCTGCCTTTACGAAACGCCACGGCAATAACCACGTAGAAACGGCAGAACTTAAGGATTATGAGGGGAACTGCTACCTTGGCATTGACGCCGGCTCCACCACTACCAAGGTGGCCCTTGTCAGTGAAGACGGTAAGCTTCTGTACTCCTTTTATGACAATAACAACGGAAGTCCGCTGGCTACGGCCATCCGATCCATCCAGGAAATCTATTCCCTGCTGCCGGAAAAGGCTCATATTGTCCACTCCTGCTCCACCGGCTACGGCGAAGCGCTCCTAAAAGCCGCGCTGATGCTGGATGACGGCGAGGTAGAAACCGTTGCCCACTATTATGCTGCCGCCTTTTTCGATCCCAAGGTGGACTGCATCCTTGACATCGGCGGTCAGGATATGAAATGTATCAAAATCAAGAATCAGACGGTAGACAGCGTCCAGCTCAACGAGGCCTGCTCCTCCGGCTGCGGTTCCTTCATCGAGACCTTTGCCAAATCCTTAAACTACAGCGTTCAGGACTTTGCGAAGGAAGCTCTTTTTGCAAAGCATCCGATTGACCTGGGTACGCGCTGTACCGTTTTCATGAATTCCAAAGTCAAGCAGGCCCAGAAGGAGGGCGCATCTGTGGCTGACATTTCCGCAGGACTTGCTTACTCCGTCATCAAGAACGCACTTTTTAAAGTCATCAAGCTCTCAGATGCCGGGGACCTGGGGGAAAATATCGTCGTACAGGGCGGAACCTTCTACAATGACGCCGTCCTTCGAAGCTTTGAGAAAATCGCAGGCGTGCACGCTACCCGCCCGGATATTGCAGGTATCATGGGAGCCTTCGGAGCAGCGCTGATTGCAAGAGAGCGTCACGAAACCGGTTATCAAACCACCATGCTGACCATCGAGCAGATCAACGCGCTGACCTATACCACGAAGCTTTCCCGCTGCCAGGGCTGTACCAACCACTGCCTTCTGACCATCAACCAGTTTTCCGACAACCGGCGCTACATCACCGGAAACCGTTGTGAACGCGGCCTTGGAAAAGAGAAAACCACAGCCCACGTGCCGAACCTTTACGAATACAAAAACAAGCGCCTCTTTGACTACAAGCCTCTCCCTGCAGAGGAGGCTGCCAGAGGAACGGTAGGCATTCCGCGGGTCTTAAATATGTACGAAAATTACCCATTCTGGGCCACCTTCTTTAAAAAGCTCGGTTTCCGCGTGGTGCTCTCTCCCCAGTCCACAAGGAAAATCTACGAGCTGGGCATTGACTCCATTCCAAGTGAGTCCGAGTGCTACCCGGCCAAGCTTACCCACGGACATATTGCATGGCTGATCCACCAGAATGTGGACTTTATTTTCTACCCGGCTATTCCTTATGAGAGAAACGAATTTCCGGATGCCAACAACCATTATAACTGTCCAATCGTCACCTCCTATTCGGAGAACATTAAGAACAATGTGGACGAGATTACCAACGGCGATGTACGATTTTTGAATCCATTCATGGCCTTCACCAATGAGGAGGTGCTCTCCAGGCAGTTAGTGGAGTGCTTCACAAAGGAGTTCCATATTCCGGAATCTGAGATCAGAGATGCCGTATCCGAGGGCTGGAAAGAGCTGGCAATGACTCGTCTGGAAATGCAGCACAAGGGCGAGGAGGTCCTGAAATACATGGAGGATAATAAGTGCCGCGGCATCGTGCTGGCAGGCCGTCCTTACCATGTAGACCCGGAGATCAACCACGGAATTCCGGAGCTCATCAATTCCTACGGCATCTGCGTGCTGACGGAGGATTCCGTTTCCCATCTGGGCAATTTGGAGCGTCCGCTGATCGTCATGGACCAGTGGATGTACCACAGCAGACTCTATTCTGCCGCCAACTTTGTGAAGACCAGGGATGACCTGGACTTGATTCAGCTCAATTCCTTCGGCTGCGGACTTGATGCCGTCACCACGGACTGCGTCAACGATATTCTGACAGGCTCCGGCAAGATCTACACCTGCCTGAAGATCGACGAGGTCAATAACCTGGGAGCTGCCCGGATCCGGATCCGTTCTCTTCTTGCGGCAATCCGCGTGAAGGAGAAAAAGCAGGAAAAGCGTTCGCTTCACCCTGCCAATTATGAGCGTGTGATTTTCACAGAAGAAATGAAAACGAATTATACCATCATCTGTCCACAGATGTCACCGATCCATTTTGATCTGATTGCACCGGCCTTCCGTGCCGCAGGTTACAATCTGGTCATTCCGGAGATTCCGGCAAGAGAATGCGTAGATACAGGGCTCAAATATGTCAATAACGATGCCTGCTATCCATCCTTAATTGTCATCGGACAGATTATGGATGCCGTGATGTCCGGGGATTATGACATGAACAAGACCGCCATCCTGATCTCCCAGACCGGAGGAGGCTGCCGTGCCACCAACTACATCGGTTTCATCCGCCGTGCCCTGATCAAAGCCGGCTATCCGGACGTACCGGTCATTTCCATCAACATGGTGGGATTGGAAAAGAATCCGGGTTTCAAATTTACCCCGAGCCTGATTCAGCACGGTCTCTATGCTCTGGAATTTGGTGATATTTTCATGCGCTGCCTCTACCGCGTGCGCCCATACGAATCGGTACCGGGCTCCGCCAACGCACTGCATGAGAAGTGGAAAAAGCGTGTGATTGAATTCTTAAGCTCTACGAAGCTTCTTTCACACCGGAAATACAAGAAGATGTGCCGTCAGATCATCCGCGACTTCGACAATCTGCCAATGACCGACGAGAAAAAACCCCGGGTCGGCGTCGTGGGAGAGATCCTGGTCAAGTTCCTGCCGGCTGCCAACAACCACATTGTGGATCTTCTGGAGGCGGAAGGTGCAGAGGCCGTAGTACCGGATCTGACCGATTTCCTGCTCTACTGCTGCTACAACCAGAATTTTAAGACGGAACATCTGGGCGGAACCGAAAAAGCCGCCCGCCTCAACAATCTGTTGATCCGCTGCTTCGAGTGGCTCAGAAAAGCGGCAAGAGATGAGCTTTCTAAGAGTAAACATTTCGAGCCTACCGCTTACATACAGGATCTGGCCGCCAAGGCAGAGCCTATCGTCTCCTGTGGCAATCAGACCGGTGAGGGCTGGTTTTTAACCGGCGAGATGTTAGAACTGATCGACCAAGGCGTCAACAATATTGTCTGTGCCCAGCCATTTGCCTGCCTGCCGAACCACATCGTAGGCAAGGGTGTCATCAAGGAAATCCGCCGTGCCTACCCGGGTGCCAATATTGTGGCCATCGACTATGATCCCGGCGCTTCGGAGGTCAACCAGCTGAATCGTATCAAGCTGATGCTGGCTACCGCGCAGAAGAACCTGCGGAACAACGAATAACGGAACCATCTGCAATTTCAACCCCATATTTTGCAAGATCCACCTTACCGTCCACGACCTCTATGCCATCCTCCCGCAGCAGCTTCTCCTGGGCTTCGGCTCCGCCAAAGGCGAAGGCCCCTGACAGCTCGCCCTTTGCGTTAACGACGCGGAAACAGGGAATCCGGTCCGGATCCGGGTTCTTATGAAGTGCATTGCCCACGGCCTGGGCCATCATCTCGTTTCCGGCCAGTGCGGCAATCTGCCCATAGGTGGCCACGTGGCCTTTGGGAATTTTCTTTACGGCTTCGTAGATCCGCTTCGTTGGAGTGTCCGTTACAAGATCATAGCTCTCGGCAATCATGCGCTTCACCTCTTCCTCCGGGATGGAGCCATCCATAATAATTGTGTTCCAGTGCTCCTTGTTCTGATGATACCCGGGAACTACAGCCGGATAAGTCTCCCTCCCTTGATTCATAACTCTTGTAAACTCACTTCCGTGCGATCCGGTGCAGCTGTGGGCGAAGTGTAATATCCGGCACCACAACCCCGTCTCGCTGGCTCAAAACATAGCGTACGGTCTCCGCCACCTCCGAAGCCAAAAGAAAACTCCCCTCCTCCTGTGAGCAGGAAAAATCCGCATCCCGATACAGCTTTGTATCTGTCATATCCGGGTGAATCGTGGTCACCCTCACCCCATATTTACGGGCTTCATCGAAAAGACTCGTTCCAAAGCCGGTAAGTCCCGCCTTGGTTGCTCCGTAAGCGCAGCCGTGGGGGCTGCTCTGTTTCGCCGTGATGGAAGATATGTTGATAATGTACCCGTGATTCTGCTTCAACACCCGAAGAAGCCGGTTCGTGAGAATCATGGGCACCTCCAGGTTCGTGCGCACCAGGGTCTGGATCTGCTTTACGGAGAGATCCTCATGAAGTCCATAATACCCAACGCCGGCAGCATTCACCAGCACCTCCACCCGGGATGCCAGTGAAATTTCTTTTACCCGGTCACAGAGCCACCGGGTATCCAGAAGATCTCCCTGCACAGGATGAAACTGATTCTGTGCAGGAGTATCCTCAAAGCTTCGCCCGAAGCCATACACTTCAAAGTCCTGCTCACAAAGCATCTGGCTGATGGCCCGGCCGATTCCGGAGCTCGCTCCCGTCACAATCGCCGATTTTCTCTTATTCTTTTCATTCTCAATCACGCCTTTTCCTCCCACTGATCCTTTTGCATGATAGGATCACTCCCGATATATTTTTTCCCTGTCCATACGCTTTTCCAGTTCCGAAACCAGATACTGCTCCATCTCCTCCAAAAGTGCCTGGGGATACTGGTACACACCCCCGCTGTTCACATAGGGAAACTGTACCGCAGGTGCATCGGGCAGCACCCGCCGGAGCTGCTTCATATATTCCCGGGAAATGCGGAAAGTACCCACACTGACATCCGTCAGAACATCCATGGAAAGACCGTAGCTGAAAAACGCCCGGTCCAGTTCCTCCAAAAGCCCCCGGTAATCCTCCCGCCAGGTGGGCAGATACAGCATGGGGTCAAAGCACAGGCGGACCGGGAAGCCCTTGGCGATTCCCGAAAGGGCACAGGCCAAACGCGCGCCCACAGAGGGCGTCCCGCTCTCACAGACACGGATCATCTGCTGGGGAGCCAGCGTAAAAGCGTAGATCACGTTGGCTGCTTCCGGGAGTTCCTCCCACATCCCGGGGTTCGCGCTTTTCGTCCGTATTTCAATTTTCAGGTTCTCATGGGCTGCAGCGTACCGGGCCCAGAGCTTTCCATAGCCAAAGAAGGACTCCACAGCCAGCAGGTCCGCATCATAGGAAACACACAGATACATGGATTGTTCCCGCAGAAACCGATCCAGTGTCTCAAAGTAATCCTCCAGATTCACAAACACCACCAGATGCCCGGATGGATACATGCCCTTCAGATAACAGTAGCTGCAGTCAAACACACAGTTCATCATGGTGGAGCAATAGTAAAAATTGGCATTTCCAAAATCCTGGCACACCGGTGCACCCTCGTAAAACAGATTTCCCTCCTTGGCGGCCAGAATCAGACACTGGGACCGATGCTGAACCGTGGGATTTTGCCCCCGCCGGTTAAACACATCCTTATAGTGGTCAATGAGAACCACCTGCGAACGGGGAAAGCGAGCCAGAATCTCCCTCGTCCGAAAGTGGCTGCTCACCTTCTTCTCCACGTAAATATGTGTAAAATTCGGATTAAAATAAGAGTCCCCTGAGTTCATCCAGAATCTTCTTTCCCTCTTTCTTGTCCCGGGCCGGGATACTTCCCTTCGCCCGCAGTTCCTCAAGCATTGTATCATCGTCCACCCCTGCCAGCCGAAAATACCACAGGAGTTGTTCCAGTTCCTTCTGCATCACCACGGAGCAGTGCAGCTGCTCACCCAGTCGCCTGGCTTCCTGCCTTACCTGCAGCCTGCATGCCCGCTGCTTTTCATTTTCCCGGACCCCGGCGTTGTCTAACTCACGCAGGAAAGAGAGGTAGGCACACACCTTTGGTGCCGCATCCTTAAGAGCCATCGACAGCTGTTCCTTTTCCAACTCTACGCCACAGCCGGCGGATTGTTCCGGCTGCCCGGCATTTTCCCTGATTCCATGATCCGACACCGCCTTCAGAAACAGCATCCTGTGAGGTCCATAGAAATAGCTGCCCGCCTGATACACGGCTGCCGCCTCCTGATCATACAGCCGGACATGCCGGTTCTGTATACAGAAGGAACCTTTCCCCCCAGGCTTATCCCTCTCTTCGCTCCTTCGCTCCAGCTGCTCCTTCGTCTGCAGACTTACACAGCTATAAAGCTCCGCCTCCCCGAAGGGATGCCGGTAAAGCATGTCCGGGTAAAAGGTCCTGCCGCTGCTCTCCTCCGTCAACTTGTTACACAAGAAAATTTCTCCCACCGAAACGTCCGCTTCGGCGCCACAGGTTCCGAAGTTGAGGAGCAGATCCGTCTCCTTCGGTGGAAAGAGAGCCGAAAGCTCCGCCACAGCCGTTGCCGCAGCAATTGCCCCGACACCAGTAAGTACAAGGCGGATGGTCTTTTTCTCATCCGAAAAGACTTGAAAATGTGCCCTTGTGATCTCCTTTTTCAATTGAAATGTCCGAATGATCTCCTTTGCTTCCGGATAAAGCGCACAGTAAATCGTCAGCAAACCGTTCCCTTTCTTCTCAAATTCTATAATAATCCTGCCTTTTCCACCGATTTCGGCCTATAGAGATTTCTGATCATTCCTCACAGGTGAATCTACCCTGCACAGATCTCTGACAACTTCTCCCGCAAGGATCAGCCCCGCCACCGATGGCACAAAGGCCACACTTCCAGGGATTGCCCTCCTCTCTGTGCACTTATGCTCGGCCCCCGGCGGACAGATGCAATTACTCCTGCAGCGGATAGCCATATCCTCCACCGGCTTTACGGGCAGTTCTTCCGAATACACCACCTTCAGCTTCTTCACCCCGCGTTTTTTCAGTTCCCGGCGCATAACTTTGGCCAGCGGACACACCTTCGTCTTGTAAATATCCGCCACCTTAAACTGACTTGCATCCAATTTATTACCGGCCCCCATACTGCTGATGATGGGCACCTTTTTCTCCTGCGCCTTCATGACCAGTGCGATCTTGGCCGTCACGGTATCCACCGCATCCACCACATAATCGTATTCCTGAAAGGGAAATTCCTCCGCATTCTCCGGCAGGAAAAAACACTTATGTGTCCGCACGGATACATCGGGATTGATATCCAGCAGACGCTCCTTCATCACATCCACTTTGTATTTGCCAACGGTACTGCGGGTGGCGATGATCTGCCGGTTCAGATTCGTGAGGCACACCTTGTCGTCATCAATCAGATCAAAAGCCCCCACACCGCTGCGCACCAGTGCCTCGCACACATAGCCGCCAACCCCGCCGATGCCAAAGACCGCCACCCGGGCACCCGCCAGCCGGCCCATGGCCTCCTTTCCCAAAAGTAACTCCGTTCTTGAAAACTGTGTCAGCATGTCATTCTACTCCTTCAAATAAATGGCTGCAAATTAACTTCTCCTGGTAGCCGGCTGTCCTCTCCTGTCTCATGCTCTCTACAACCGGAAGCAGTCGTTCATCGGTAATCCTATCCAGACTCTTCAGCCGTTTTTCGGAGAGAACCTCCTTCGAGAGGCTTTCCCGGTAATCCTCCACCGACATATGCCAGTAATGAAATTCTCCCTTATAATACTGTGCAATTTTCTGGGCAATTAAAAGTCCCTCCGGATCCAGATCTCCCGCATAATAAACCACCGTTTGGGAGACTGCAAGCAAATCCAGCGCCACTAATCCAGCCAGCTTTGGCTGCCCGTTCATGCACATACAGGAAACCCGTTTGTCCGTTCTTTTACAGATTCCCGCAAAGACAGACGGATTCTCCACCACATAAATTTCACCGCTCTCACAACTCATTTTAGCCCATTGGGAAAGAATTGCAAGAGGCACCTGCACCATATCCTCTTCCTGGAAAAAGCCCTCCATTCCGGCATGAAAGGATCCATCCCTCCTCTGTGCCCGAACCCCGGAAAGCAGCGAATAATTAGAAACATCATCCAAAAGCAGCCCCGACTCCAGAAAACATCTCTGCCGGAAAAAGGCCGGGAAAATTTCCGACTGCTCCGGCAGCCTGCCGCGGTGTCTTAAATCTGCCTGAACCAGCTGGTAAAAGAAATTTCCCTGAGGACTTTTGACATCAAAGGCATGGGGATTTCCCGTCAGCTGCGTGGCAAATACGGCGAGGTATATCACTTTGTTCTCCCGGTAAGGAAGCTGATTGATGATCTCTGCTCCCAGTTTAAGCAGCGCCTGCCATTCCTGCAGATTCTTCGTGCGGCATCCCTTTACCACCTCTTCCAGCTTCGAAGACATCTCGAAAGCCGGTGTTCCCCCGTACTCCCTTTCAAAATCCACCAGAAACTGCTTCTGCTGCTGCTCCACAGCAAGGCGTTCTTCTTTTTTCCCGGTGGGCTTTTTCCGGAAATACAGTTCCAGAAGCCGCCGGGGGGTCACCATAGAAAACCTGCTTGCCGCCAGGGCTTTGCAAAAACGGTCTGCCGATATGGACACACTCTTTTTTCCGTGATAGCTTTTCGCAAAAAAGCCCTCCAGACCCTCAATCTCCTCCATGGACAGCCCCCGCAGCACCACCGTCCCGGAGAACTCCCCGTAGGAACGGTATTTCTCCCAGAACCCGTATAGCAGCCGCTCCCACACCGGATTCGATTTGAAATAAGCAATACAATTATTCTCTTCCTGACTGTTCAAGCTCTCTCCTCCGCTGCTCGACCGCTTCCTCGTCCTCCAGCAATTCCTTCGCATGGCCATTCCAGAGATACGGCATCACGGTCACAAATTTGGCATTTTCCGGCCGGATCAGCTGATAAATCGCCAACGCATCCAGTGTGTCACAATCGCCCCAGAGAACCTGGGAATTGATGATAAAATCAAACTCAAATTCTGTCATGAGACGGAACATATCCCGGATATTCCGGTTGTCGACACCGGCAAAGGCCTCATCCAGTGAGATCAGTCTCGGCGCATCCTTTCGTCCGCCCTGATACTTGGCCACCACGGCAGAAAACAACGGCACATACATGGACATTGCTTTTTCCCCGCCACTGAAGGTACCAAATACACTGTTCGTCAACTCCTTGACCCTCTCTCCCTTCTTCTGGGAAAACAGCTGAAACTCAAACCACTTGCGATAATCCAGCGTATCCTTCATCACCTGATAGAAGGATACCATGCCCGCGTTGTCTCTTGCCTGCCGCCGGGCTTCCTCCACCTTGGACCTGAAATGTGCGGAAAGCTTCGCTGCCTCTTCCTCGCTCATGAGCCGGTAGTCCTTCTTCAAAAGCTCCACCAGCTCCTTTGTATCCAGCTGGTCCTCCGTTTCAGCCGTCTTGCTTCGCCAGCGAAGGCTTAAGGTCAGACCGCTGGAGGTATTCATACTGCTCATCAGCGCGTTCATCTTTTCCACCCAGGCATTGGAGGCATTGATCTTTCCCCGGATTTTGCGGCTGACCGTATTGGCCAGAATATCCTCAAACAGTTCTCTGTCCCCGTCCCGGATCAATTCCTGCAGCTGCTCAATATCCGCGTGAAGATGTCCGGGCAGACTGGTGAAAGGAATTTTGGTCCCCTGATACCGCACCGTAAAATCCTGCCGACAGGCCTCCGGCTCTCCCTCCGGCCGCTCACTTTCCAGCTCCGTAAAAATCCCATTCTGCATCATCTGATACTCACTGAGAAATGCCCGGTTTTCAAAATAAACCTGATTCAGATTTGTGATCACGGCATCCTTTCCCAGCATTCTGGTATCCGCCTCCAGAAAACGCCACACCTTGTCCGGCTCCCTGGGCAGTTCTTCCGGCAGCTGCACATAGCCAAGGGCCAGTTCCGCCTCATAGCAGCGGTTCCGCCAGATCCGCTTTTCTTCCAGAACCATCCGCTTCTTTTCATCCTCTTCCTGCTGGTTTCGGAGAATCTTCTGCTGCTCCTGTAAAGCGGCCTGCTGCCCCGCATTTGCTTTTATTCGATCCGGATATTCATGAAGCCATGCAACACAGGCATCCAGACGGTCCCTGATCTGCTCGTAGTCCGTCAGCTTCAGCTGCTCCAGAACGGAGGTGCGCTCCTGTGCTGCTTTCCCAAGCTGACGCTTTGCCGAAGTGATATCATAGCGGATTTCATCCATATCTTCATCCATCCGCTCCAGACTCTCCTCCAAATCCCGTAAATACCGGATACTCTGCAGCAGCAGCTGGTGAGAGGACTTTAAAATCGTCAGATTCTTCTCATACTCCACAGCCGCTTCATTCGCCTCTTTAAAAATCGCATAGGTACAATTCAGGTACAGGTGCTCGGCAATTTCCAGCGCCTTCTTTTTCTTTTCCCTGATTTCATCGGAAAGTGCCTTCCACCGGGCTTCCACCTGCCGACACTCTGCCTGTGCCTGCTCATATGTCCGCTGCTCTTTGGTAAGCATGTTCCAGGCGGTCCTTAGGTCAACATCCTGTGGCAGCCCTCTGTACTCATCCTCCAATTCCCGGAGTTGCTGCCCAAAATCTTCTTTTTCTTCCTCCAGCAGCCTGATTTCTTCCTCCAGCTCCCTTAATCTGCTCCGGCAGTCTTCGATTCGTGCCAGCCGGTTGCGTTCCCGTGCCCTGGTGCCCAGGAAACCTGCCACATGGGTGCCCGTTATGGTTCCCGTCAACACCCCCATCTGATACACACCTTCCGGAGATACCGAGAGGACGCCCTCCTCCCCGTAGGCGATATCCGACAGAATTCCTGTCAGACGCTGATTGGAAAAGATATCATTGACCGAATCGTTTAATTCCAGCACATCCAATAAGCTTCTTCCCTTGTGGGAAGGCTGTACAAACAGGTAACGGTCCTCACAGCCCTCTGTCAATGCCAGTGCCTGCTCCCTGTACTGCTCTTCAATGACCAGGGCGTCCAGTATGCCCATCTGCTGCAGGGCCTCCTCCAGACGATTACATTCCGTCTCACTCAGTGCGTCCGAAAACTCGATGACCTTATAAAATTCCTGATACGGGATGCCCAGAGCATCCAGACGGGCACGGTTCTTCTTTACAGACTCCGTACGCTCCGGCTCCGGATCCTTCGCGCTTTCCCACTCCGCAAGTTCTTCCAGCACCCGCCCTTTTTCCTCATCCTTTTCTTCCAGCAGGCGTTCCTTCTCATGCACTTGTGCCAGCAGATCATTTTTGTTCGTAATCCATACATCCGACACCAGATTCTTCACAAGGGCAAAGTCCGACTGCTCCCCAAAGGAATCCGCGTACATGCTGCAGAACTTCAGCTGTTCTTTATCCATCACCAGATGCTTATTCCCGCCGTTCCAGCGATACAGCTCCTCCTTCCAGTCACTCTGTGTCTGCACAAACAGCATCTCCCGCTCCGAGATCCGTTTCTGGATTCCATCCATTTCCCTTCGCTTTGCATCTCTCTGCTGCAAAAGTGACTCCGCCTGGGGCTCCAGCAGATTGGTTTCCTGCAGAATAGAATACCCCTGTCCGATTTTCTCCTTCGTATCCCCAAACTGTTTCTCAAGCGCAGCAAAAGAAATCTCTTCCTCCAGCTGCTCCTCGCATTCCTTTTGGAAAAAGGCATGCTCCTCAAAAGCCATGCTTTCTGCCTGCCCTGTCATCTCCTCAAACAGATTTCTGATCTCCTGTTCCCTTTCAAATCTGCGGTCTTCTTCTGTCCTGTGCTTATCTTCGACCTCCAGACGATGCTCCTCCTTAGCTGCAAGTGCCTTCGCTTTATTTTCCATGGTTTCCTGATAGCTTTGCATTTCCTCTGCCAGCCTGGATTCCCGTTCTTTTAAGCTGAGGGCATCACTTTTGTTTAAAGAATCTCGCTCCTGTTCCATGGATTCGCGCCTGGCCTCCAGCTGCTCCTGTTCTTCTCCCAGTTCCGTAAGCTTCTTGTCGTTACCGGAAAGCTCTGTGGCGCGGGCTTCGGTTTCCTTCTGCAGTTCCTCCAGGGTCTTTTGCACCTTCCTGCAGTTTTCGGCCTTTTCAAACAGAAGCAAACGGTTATAACGATCGTATACACGTTCAATTTTCTCTGCGGCCTGCAGTGCCTCCCTTCGGCTGGCGAGATTCATCGTCATCTGATCCATGTTTTCGATTGCTTCCGACATGGGCTGCAGATCCTCATCGGAAAGGGGCTGCAGCGAATCTCTCAGGATATCATTGATCACCGACGGCTTGAAATCCTTCGAGAGCTTCGGTGTTCTAAGCTGAATCAGGAGATCAATCATCTCCTTATATTCATCCACGGTTTCAAATCCGAAAATCTGCTGGTTCACGTATTCCATATAATCGACCTGGCGGTCAAACACCCGGCCGCCCGCCGCCACACGGTTTTCCAATTCCTTCTTGGACAGCGTGACCTTTTCATCCGTCTCCTTGTACAGGAAAAAGTCTACGCCGATTCTTCTTCCATCCGTCAGGGAAAAATACCATTTATCCAACGGCTTGCCCTTGCGGGCACGGATTCCCATGCCGATCGTCAGATAATTCTCGGAATCCACCCTCTTGAACTCCAGGTACAGATAGCCGGTCCGCTCCTCCCGTTCGTCATCCTCCTCCAGCAGATAGCTGCTCATCTTCCGGTCTCTGGAGCCAAAGGGATCCAATCGCTCCGGACTCATGTTTCCGTCCAGAAGCAGAGGAACCACGCTCTGCATCGTGACAGATTTTCCCGATCCGTTGGAACCACGAAGGAGCATTCTACCCTTGACAAAAGGAAACTCCTGCTCATCATAATACCAAAAATTAATCAGCCCGATTTTACTTGCCTGCCATCTACTGTTCATCCTCTACTCCTCCAGTATTCGAACTTTCAAAATCCTTTGGGTACTCCCCCTTTAGCTTGCCTGCTGCCGGATAAATTTCCACCTGATGGGCGTTTTCCTCTCTCTTGATAAATCTCCACAGCTCCATGGCATCCATAACCGTATTCACAAATTCTCCCTCGGACATTTCCCGGTAATTTTTTGAAAATCCTGCTCCATGGGTTTTCTTTACTTCCCTGAGCAGCTGCTCAAATTCCACAGCATCTGCAATGCAGACCTCATCCTTTTGCAGACTCCATGCCTTTTGCTCCACCCGCCGCCTAATTCCCGCCAGAACCAGCAGTATAATATCGGAAAGCACATTGTTTCCCGGAAAAGCCTCTCCCATGTGGCAGTCCTCTCCCAGCATCACATAGGCACTCCCTCGGTGCATATGCACGTGGCAGTCAAAATTCTGCTCCAGATCCTCCTCAAGACGCCTCCCGTAGTATTTCAAATACTCAAAATCCTCCTGCGAGCCTTCCTCCCGGTACATTCCCGGTTCAAACAGCATACGCTTGTATACCCGGTGGCGTCTCGCAATTCCGCGGTCCTCATCCATGGCAAACCAGTCACTCTCCAGAAAATCCTCCGGACTGCCATAGGACATAATATCCTTCGAGAAATTACGCATGAAATAGCGGGAAACCCCGGTATTTTCATACAAAACCTCCCCCTGTGCATCCTCCATAAAGGTGTCATCACTTCCATCCGTAATGTGCAGGATTCCCTGCTCCACACAAAAACGCAGCACTCTGATGAGTCTTCGTCTACAGGTGTAGGATGTCCAGTCTACAGGTTCCCCCGGCATATTGGACGCAATATATTCCGTCAGCTGTGACAGAATAAACTGATCTCCCGGGACCTTATCCTCCAGAAACATCAAAAGAATACACAAAAACGCATACTCCTCCCGGGAGGAAAACTGCTGGATTCCCATAAATGTCTGCGGAATCACGGGTATTTTTTCCAGCTTCACCAAAAGAGCATTTTCCGTCACCTGACACCCCAGCTTGTCCGACGCGAATTTCCGCACTTCACCGATCGCATCCCTGATGCGGTAATAAAGATCCTTCTCCTCTGCCTTAAGCACCCACCGTCTGCTCAGCAGAATTTCCAATTCCTTCATCTATGCTTCCTCCTGAAAGACGAGGGCCAACCTGGGCATGGTAAAATTTCCATCCTCACAATGTACGACACACCGTTCCTTCCTTCTTGTCATATCCAGCTGGAAACGGCGTCCATCCTCCGTCATAGAGGTTCCTAAAGGATCCTCCATGGCATCCGAAATCCACTTGAGCAGAATTTCCCGAATATGCGCATCGATCACCGGAAGGGATGCAAAATCAATCCGTCCATCCTTCTCCAGCTCCCGCAGCTTCTTTTGATCCCTTTTCTGCTCTTCGATCAGCTGAAGCCTGGTTCTTTGCTTCTCCTGTGCCGATTCCCGAATAGCGCTTCGTCTGGATTTCTCCCGATAGTTCCGCACACGGGGCTTCAGGGTAACCGCATAGGGCGGCTCTTCATATACCCCCTGGTTCATACTGTCGGTTTCCCGCACAAGATCGCCCTTCAGGTGATACGGCCGTTCCAGGCCAAACACCATGGCTGACATTCGATGTGCCTGCTGTACATCCTTGCATTTTAAGAACAGCTCCGCCACTTTGCGGTATTCTTCTCTGCGGTTCGCCCCCATGGCATTCCTCTCACTGAGCTGAGCCGCATACCTGGTAATCCTGCGGATAATCTCGTTGGTTGTATCAAAAAGCTTCCCCGCTTCATTTTCCTCTCCGCCGGTGGGAACAAACCAGTCACAGATGCTCCGAAAGCGCCCCTGTACTTTTGCCTCCAGCTTTTCCCGGGAAATTTCCACATCCATACGGGGAATGGAAAGCTCATATTGGACAATTTTCTCGAAGACCTGCTGCCTGACCAGAGGATCCAGCCCTCTTAGATCTTCTTCAATCACCCCGACATTCCGCTGCAGGCCCTTGATAAAGCTGCGCAGGTACTCCACCAGCCGATCCTTAAACACCAGAAACTGCTTGGTGTGCATCATTTCTTCTGCCTTCACGCTGTTTAAATCACGCATATAATCCTTATAATTCTGATTCAAACGTTCAAAATCATTGTTCAAATCTGTCCACCAGGTATAAACCCTGTTGGTATCCTCTTTCGCCATCTGCGGAAAACGGGCGATTTCCGTACGAATCCGCTCCAAAAGTGTCGGCTCTAAAGATGCTCCCTCGATAAACAGGTTCTCCAGACGGACCACCAGACGCTCAATTTCCACACTGTACTCCGACATCTGATATCGGAATTTCTTGTTTTTGAATTCCTCAATGGAAGAAACCCTTCTGGTATCCTGGATCGTATTCAGATTCTTCCACTCCACCAGCATCGCCAGATCCTGCTGACACTGCTCCATCTTATAGTCTGCGAAGAAGGGGTCCCTCACCATCTGTTCATAGACATCCTCCTGATACAGCCAGTATCGCAGTTTCTCATAATTTTCAAAAAAAATGCGCATAATGCAGCGATACCGGCTGACATTATCCGCATTCAGATATTTTGCTTCTGTAAGAGCCTTTGTTAATTTATCCGTTACCTGCAAAGCTTTCTCCTTCTGATTTTCAACTTCTGTATCATTATAGTGCTTTCGTAACTGCTGTGTCAATGCATTTTAACCGGAGCCGGAAATCCAGCTCCGATTTTATCCGGTTCATGTTCACAAAAATTTACTTCATGCCAAAATTGCACGAATCTGCTGTTCTGTAATACCGGTTTTTTCAGCGATTTCAGAAGCATCATACCCCTGTGCATCCAGCTTTATGACCTGTTTAGCAAATTCGATGCCCTCTTTCCACCCTTCTTCATGGCCTTCTGCCCGGCCTTCTGCCCGGCCCTCTGCCCGGCCCTCTGCCCGACCCTGTGCTCGACCCTCTTCGTGACCCTCAGCCCAGCCAGCCTTCTTAGCTTTTTCTTTTTCCTTCTCAATCTCAGGCTCCATAATACTTGCCAGCGCCTCGCACATAATCACATCCTCCTTCCACTCTTCAATATCCGTCCAGTTCGCATTTGTCACCACTTCAAGAACAGCATCCGCACATTCCTTTTCGTATGGTTCCCTCAAGCGAATAATGTTATCCACAAGCGTATCGAACTCCTGCCGTTCTATCCGGTTCGTCAACGAACGCAGCCATACATGATCCGTCTGCTCTAATCTGTCACATACAATGATCTGTGTCTGAAACAGAAGGTTTCCCTGCAACTCATAAATCCCTTTATTTCTCTCAGTAATTGAAAACCCTTCCTCCTCCAGTGCCTGAACCATACCTTTCGGATAAGACTGTCTGATCATGGTAATTGTTATATTCCCTGCCGGACAGCTGTTTATCTGTCTCTCCTGTGCCTTAAACAAACATGCATAAGCATTTACCTTATAGAAATCATCAATGTTCATGGAATCTTCCGGAGACTTATACTCCATAATATTCCACTTTCGAAACAGTGCCCCGATTTCATTGCTTATCGTGGTTTCCTGCTTCTTTTTAATTACAAGTAAATCTGCCTGAAGCGGTTTCCTGCTGAGATTATACTCTCTCTCGTACTCCAAATCTCCATGGTTCTCCCAGAGTTCCAATTCCATGGCCGCGCAAAAGCCCGGATGCCACTGTACCCTTTTCTCCATCGTACTTCCCCTCTATTCTGTTGTATGATTGAATTTGCGCGCTATAGAATAGTTCGAACATCTGTTTGTATATATAATATAATACATAACAAACCAAATGTCAAGGGTAAAATGTCAATGCCTTCTTTTTTAATTTTTTGATACATATTATGTCAAATTGCCTGTATTCCAAGTCTGTCACTTTTTACCTTTCTCCGCAAGACAAACCATGACAACGGACTCTGCTCATGGCAATAGGAACGTTCTCACTAACTTAATGTCTGCATCCCGGGACAAACACGAGTATGATAAAAACATACTACTCTACCATACAATATACACAAGAAAGGATGAAATAAAATGAGATTACCAAATGGATACGGCGGAGTTGTCAAACTCTCCGGCAACCGAAGGAGACCCTATGCCGCCCGCATTACCACCGGCTGGCACATCGATGACAATACCGGAAAACACATACAGCATTATCAGATTCTGGGCTATGCTCCCA
The DNA here is from genome assembly GCA_945949045.1 of uncultured Lachnospiraceae bacterium. GTDB lineage: Bacteria > Bacillota > Clostridia > Lachnospirales > Lachnospiraceae > Roseburia. The sequence continues at coordinate 3,384 of CAMFDG010000014.1, read as the reverse complement.
CCCGGGCCGAGGCACTGCAGATTCTGGCAAGATACAACGAATACCCGATTGACGGAGCCGCCTTAAAGCTCACCTTTTCCGATATCTACAAACGCTGGTCCGAGGAAAAATATTCCACCACCTCCGAATCCAATATCAAAGGATACCGCGCCGCCTATGCCGTCTGCGAGGATATTGCAGACAACCCTTTTCGCAATCTTAGGCTGGACGACCTGCAGAATGTAATCGACCACTGCGGTAAAAACTATCCGACACTGAAAAAGGTCCGGGTCTTGTTCAACCAGCTCTACGATTATGCCATGAAGCACGAAATTGTAGTAAAGGACTACTCCGAATTTGTCAATATTGTTAAGTATAAGGATCGCAACCCTAATAAAACAGAACGTGATCGTTTTTCTCAGGAGGAGATCGATCTGGTCTGGGAGCATCAGGAGGACCGCTATTATCAGACCATTCTCATGCTGCTCTACAACGGTGTCCGGGTATCTGAGCTGCTGGATCTGAAAAAGGAAAATGTCCATCTGGACCAACAGTACTTCGATGTCATCGACAGCAAAACAGAAAACGGAATCCGCAAGGTCCCCATCGCAGACAAGGTTCTTCCCTTCTACGACGGCTGGTACCACGACTGCTCCCACAGCGAATACCTCATCCACACGCTGGACAGTGTACATTTTACCTACCACAACTACTATGTCAACGTCTTTAAACCACTGCTGCACCGTCTGGGCATCGACCGCACCCCGCACTGCTGCCGCCATACCACCATTTCCATGCTGGCAGATGCCCACGTGGACCAGACCACCATCAAGAAAATCGTCGGACACTCCGGCGCCATGTCACTGACAGAGCGGGTCTACACCCATCTGGATATCCACGAGCTTGTGGATGCCATCAACCAGATTTGAATAAAAGAATGAGCTGAAGTCACCCTCAGCTCATTCTTTCCTATTCTTTACAATTCTCATTCCTTGCGATCAGATTAGCAAGTATATCGCTTAAAACAACCAGATTTGCCGCCAGCACCGCCACTTCCTTCTCCGAGAGACATTCTGCCAATCCACAGGCAATCGTCGAGAGGAAATACAAATTGGTACAAGAATCCATAGTACCACCTTGTTAGCTCTTTCTACCAATATATGATCGAAAATGCCCATCTTTTCATCAAAATCTTCATCAAAAGCTTCACTTTACAGTGCTTTTCTGCCGGAAAATACCGGTTAAATGGAGTTGTTACTTGTCTGTTACTTATTTTCACTATATAAAATTATTGAACGCTTTGGGCATATATATGAAAAACCAAAACACACTGCCCATTTTACTACGATTTTTCGTCTGAAATTTGATGTTTTGGGCGTGGCTGAAAAATTTGATGTTTGCATCCCGTGAAATAATGAAACTGTGGGCGTGCAGACTGAGTTATTTATCTACACGCCCAATTACGCAATTTTTCGGTAATAAAATGCTGAAAAATGGGCGTGGGGCAAACGCAACTGACACATACGCCCAAGAGAAGAATCTATGCTAAAAAACAATTATCATTTCACGGGCTATAACGAATCCCGCGGGGATCATATATCTGTTCCACTTTACCGCATTTACCTAGTTCTAGAAAATATGATTTGATCCTTCCAATACCAGGTTTCAATACCAAGATGATGAAATGGGCGATAGATGCTGGATCTTAGTTCTCCCGCCCACTGGAATTCGTTTGGGATATGCAAATTGGGCCTTACGGACTGAATCTTCTCTCCTCCGCCCACCGAAACTCGTTTAAAATATGAAAACTGGGCTTCACGGGCTGATTTGCTTCTCCTCCGCCCACAAGAATGTATAATTACTCAAAAAAATGGGCGACGCAGGTTCGTCCAAGCGACCTCCGCCCACTGCAAAATGAAAAGTCACAGAAAAAAGGGCGACAGAAACAGAACTATGCTTCCATCGCCCACGATAGGATCTATTTGTCACTTTCTTGTCTCTTATCTGAATATTATATGTTGCTTTTATCACGTTCTTATTCATAGAATAGATTTCTAATGCTTGAAAAATCCGGCATTTACAATTATTTCACAGTGCAAATATCCGGTTAAGGTAACTTACGCTAAGTCTACAAAGAAGGGTGCTAAGAGATATTCTAAGTCTCTGTATTGCAAGGTTACGGTTAAGAATGCAATTACTGAGTTTAAGGCTCAGACACCTAAGAAGCTCACTGTTAAGTTTGCAAGCCCTATCGCAGATGTTACAAAAGAGAACTTTACTTTAACAGATGCAAATGGCGCTAAGGTTGCTATCCAGAAGGTAACATTAGATGAGACAAAGACCATTGCTACTATCGAACTTTATAGCGAGCTTACATCTGGAACAGAGTATACTGTATCTGCTGTATTGAATGATGAATCATTCACTGCAAAATGCAATTTCGTAAAAGGTGCTGTGGCAAAGATTGTAGCTACAAATCAGGTTGTTAAAGCTGATTCAGCGGAAAAGATTAAATACACTGTATATGATGAGAATGGATTGGATATTACTGATTCAACAACAGTAACGTTTGCATCAAATGTTTCTATTACTGCTGATGGAAAAATTACACTTGGAAATGGTGTGTTAACATATGTTACAATTTCCTATGTAAATCCAACAACTGGTGCTGAAATCAAGTCTGAAACATTTACTGTTACTGGCTCTACTTCTACAGCATCATCTATTCTTGGTGTTACAGTGAGCGATACAACAATTACAACTTGGCCTACAACAGTAACTACTACTGTTGCAAAGAATGCAACAACAGCAAAGTTGTATGCACAGATTGTTGATCAGTATGGCACAAAGTCTGTGGCAACCAATGGAACAAACGTATCCTATGAGTCGTTAGATCCTGCCGTATTAGTTGTTGATGCTAAGACCGGAGCAATCACTACTGTTGCCGAAGGAACTGCACAGGTAAAAGTGACTTCCTCAAATGCAAGTCAAGTGTTCACAATTACAGTCACTGCAGCCGCAAAGGCTAGTTCTTTAGCAATTGATTCAAGCAGCGTATTAAAGGCATCAAAAACAAATGCAGCAAACAACAAGGCCTCTGTAGTAATTAATGTTTTGGATCAGAATCAGAAGAAACTGAATGACGATGTTTCTTCTAATGTATTAACATTTACATTGACTTCTGGTGAAGGTGTGTTGGCAGAAGCAGCAACAGTTGGATCTACAGTTACAGCAACGGCAGGTGTTGCAGAGACATTCACGGCAACAAATGCAGGAACAGCAGTGTTTAAGGTAACATCAAATAATTCTGCATTAAATTATGTAATGGTAAGTATCGCCGCATATGGCGATGATGTCGTTGTCGTTAAATATGGATTTACAGGTGTTAAAGACTTAAATATCCAA